>JAYEOJ010000410.1:0-2610 GCA_034722835.1 Bacteroidota bacterium
CTGGTCACGCTCCCAGATATTGATATCCAGGATGCGGTCGATCAGTTCGGACAGGTGCTTGTTCTGTTTCTTGATCATGGCGGAGAGCTCTGTTACTTTCTCCGTTTCATTGAAAATAACCGGATTGCCCAGAGCGCTGGAAGCCACCGAAATGGTGGAAAGAGGGGTTTTTAACTCGTGGGTCATGTTGTTAATGAAATCGGTTTTCATTTCAGACAGGCGGTTCTGCCTTAGCATGTTCCTGAAGGTCAGAATAAATACCAGAAACACAAAGGACAGCGTAAAGAGGTCCATGACAATAATAAGCCACATCCCCTTCAGGATCAGTTTTGAGCGATTTACAAAATCAATGTGTATCCCGTAGGATATTCTGAAAAAATTGCGTTCATGAGCAAAGCTTCCTGCCAGCAGGGAATGACCGGGTGCAGCAGGGAGCAATACCGTATCGGGGTAAACCTGCTTTTCGTATCCGATGTCCACCAGGAATAGTTCCTCGATCTGAACGTGGTAGGTGAATTTGAGATCTTCCCCGGCTTTGTGGATGTAGTCTCTAATGAAGTATTCAGGCTCCCTGTACTGGTTCAGAACCTCATGGAACACCTCTCCGGCAGTACGGTGGAGTGAATCGGGCTGGGAGAACATAAACTCCAAAGCTTTGTTGTCCAGGAGAAAGAGCACCGAGTCAAAATCATATTTAAAATCCAGGCTGTTAAATTTAACCATCCCTTCCTTGACCAGGTCGCCGAAATGACTGTCGAACTGTTTTTGCTTGGTGTAATAAGTATCGGTAATAAAGATGTACTGTACAAACAGGAGTACAAACAGGGCGATAGACGATAATACTAAAAGTTGACGGCTCTTCATTACGATGGATTCCTTAGCTAAGATAATCTCTTTCTTCCTACGTTAACCAATCATTAACACTGCATTAACCAAGATGCACGCCCAGGCACCTTATTTTTGTAACAGATAGAAACAGAAAACTCACAGATCATGAAAAATAGAAAACATCTCAGGATCTTAACAGCAATAGCAGCAATGCTGCTGATAGGATTCACAGTACAGGCTCAAACCAGTCAGGAAGCCCAGAAACAGAAACAGGAACAGCTGGAGCAGGAGAAACAGGTGAGGGAACTGGAGATGAAGTTGAGAAAGCAGCACCTTGAGCAGGAGCAAAAAATGAAAGAATTGGAACGGGCCTATGCCGAACAGGCCAGGGAAGCTTCCAGGGAAAGGTCCAGGGAAAGGTCTGTTGTGTATGCACGGCCCAGTACTGGAAACGCAGAGCCCTACTATATTTCGTTCGGCCAGGAAAACCAATCCCAGCTGACCATCAGAAACAGTTTTGATGGGGACACAGATTCAGCCGAGGGCGAGTTTGATGTGGATGAGAGTACCACACACATCAGGTGCACGATCAACGGGAAGGCAAATTCGGGAAAAATTACCATTAAAATCCTGTATCCCGGGGGCAAGGTATTTAAGGATCTTTCCATAACCTCCTCGGCCCAGATATCTTTCTCTCAATCCTTAACCATCAAGGATGAAGAGAAGAAAAAATATGTGGGAGCATGGACTTATAAAGTAACAGCTGACAAAGCAGAGGGAAGTTATACTCTGTCGTTTATGACCCACTAAGGGGAAGCAATTCCGAAATTCCAATTACGTCCAGGGCCATGCTGAAACATTTCGGTATGGCCTATTTCATTTTTAATAATCCGGAATTGCTATATTTGCGTAAATCTTAGCAAGGATGTTTGGGACTATATTATTTATTAGCGGGCAGGAGATCATATTTGCTGTATTGATTGCATTGTTATTGTTTGGATCCAAGGAGATTCCCAAGCTGGCCAGGACATTTGGCAAGGGGATGAGAGAGTTCAGAAAAGCTACCGATGATATCAAACGGGAATTTGAAAGCAGCACCCCGGAGGTGATGGAAGATTTTAAAGCGATCAAGAAGAATCTGACTAAAGATGTCAATGATATTAAGGAGAATTTGACCAAAGATGCCGGCGAGATTGGCAAGAACCTTACCAAAGATGCCAGTGAGATTAGCAAGAATCTGACCAAAGATGCCAATAAGGTAGCCAAGGATGTAAAAAAGAACCTGGATATCAGCTAGCGCCCGACCCCCATACCCATGGTACAAGTTTACCTCTTACTGTTTGCCGGACTTGCACTGCTGTTTGTGAGCGGAAAATTCCTTGTGGATAGCAGTGTTGCCATCTCCCGGCGTTTAAGGATCCCCAGGATGATCATAGGGCTCACCGTGGTGGCATTCGGGACCTCTGCTCCAGAGCTGCTTGTGAGTCTTCAGGCTGCTTTTTCGGGTTACCCGGAGATCGCCATGGGCAATGTGGTTGGAAGCAATATTTCCAACATTCTTCTGGTCCTGGCCATTACTGCCCTGATTTTTCCTATTCCGGCACCCGCCTCTTCGGTGAAGCGCGACTGGCCGATTATGATGGGGGTATCCCTGCTGCTCTTTGCGTTTTCCCTGAATGGACAGATCACCAGGCTGGAAGGGGGAATATTCGTCAGCCTGCTTGCCGGATATATCCTGTATTCAGTGCTTCGCTCCAGGGGTGCAGAACGAATGAAGGAGAA
>JAYEOJ010000411.1:0-2605 GCA_034722835.1 Bacteroidota bacterium
CAAATCAATGTTAAGTTCATGTTAAGTTCACAGAAGCTTTTTAAAGGTAATAAATGTATAAAAAATGGCTTACATTTAAGCTCTAACTGAATTAATTAGAAAAGATGAAAAAGTTAAAGGTTTGCCAGGTGCAGGCAGATTTGATATGGGAAGATCTTGAAGCCAATCTTCAGCTGGTAGAAGGGATGCTGGAATCTCTTGAAAAGGATACAGATCTGGTGGTATTGCCTGAGACCTTTTCCACCGGATTTACCATGCAGGCAGAGAAACTTGCTGAAGGGGAGCAGGGGAAGGCTGTTGCCTGGATGAAGCGTATTGCAGAAGAAAAGAATTGCTACCTGACCGGCAGCCTGATTCACAGGGAGAATAATGGCGCCATCTACAATCGCCTTTTCTGGATCTCCCCGGATGGGATCGAAGATTACTATGATAAGCGGCACCTGTTCCGCCCGGGTGGGGAGAGAGAGAACTTCGAAGCGGGGAAGGAGCGAAAGGTGTTCAGGCTGGGATCCTTCCGGATCCTGGCACAGATCTGTTACGATTTGCGCTTCCCGGTATTCAGCAGGAACAGGGATGATTATGATGTAATGCTTTATGTGGCCAACTGGCCCGAATCGCGGCATGCCGTGTGGGAAACCCTGACCAGGGCCCGTGCCATAGAGAACCAGACTTACTTACTGGGATGCAATCGTGTGGGATCCGATGGAACCGGAGTTGCTTCCATTGGAGGTAGCTGTGTGATCGATCCCATGGGAAATGAAATCCATCGTATGGACGATGGTCCGGGAATCATGACCTGTGTACTGGATCTGGATCATCTGCGGGATTTCAGGAAGAAATTCCCCGCATGGAAAGATGCGGATTCCTTTGAACCCGGATGGAAGTCAGAAAGAAATTAGCAAGCACAGCCGCAGGCTCCGCTTCCGCCTCCGACATCACTCTTGCAATCGTCATCCTCGCAATTGTCGCTGTTGCAATCACCACTTTCACTGCCACCGCAACCGCAACCGTCTGCTGCATGTAAATGGCCATGTGAAAGCTCTTCATCTGTTGCACTGCGAACATCGGTAACCTCGCCTTTGAAATAGAGGTCGCTTCCGGCCATGGGGTGGTTGAAGTCCATCTTCACGGCATCCCCTTCCAGGGCAATAACCTTTCCGTTCAGGCGCCTTCCTTCAGCATCCATCATGGGAACCATGGTTCCTATCTTCATCAGGTTCTCATCAATCGACCCGTCCACCTCAAAGACCGATTGGGGAACATGTACGATGGCATTCTCTACCACGGGACCGTAGGCATCTTCACTGTTGAGCAGGAACTCAAAATTATCACCATTGGTCAGCCCGCTGAGGTGCTCCTCAAATTTAGGCAGCAATCCACCTGTACCAAACAGGAATGTCAGTGGATTCTCATTGCTCAGCGATTCAACAACTTCACCTTCTTTTGAACCTGAACGCAATTCATAAACGATGGAAACAACATTATTCTTTTCGGCAATCATGATCTCTGTTTTTTTGAAGATGCAAAGAAAGCAATAATTTCTTTTTATTTAAAGCGAAATGGAAGCTCTGTAAGAAATTTGCAATTAATTAACAACCCCCTCCTCAGGAGGTGCATGTTCACCGGTGGAAAGCTGATCTTCAGCAGGCTTGTTAACTTCCAGGTTCACATCTTGTTGAGGGCTTCTTCGATGCCGGATCATAGAGACTGCCATGGTGATGCTGGAGACCAGGATGACCAGCAGCAGAATCCCCTCGTTGAACTTCTCCACTGCAAGTTCTTCCGGGATGGAGTAGAACAGCAGGATGGTGATCAGTCCCCGCGGGGCCAGCCAGATATCGGGATAGATGTTTTTCCGGATCACCAGCCGGAACCAGGCAAAACGCACTCCATAAAGGATGGCCAGCACCAGAATACTCACCAGCCATACCTCAAATTTGGCCAGGCTGGCCAGGACAATGGCAAAGCCAAAGATCACAAAGAAGAAGGTACGCACCACAAAGGACGACTCCAGGGTAATCATTTTGAAGTTTTTAAAGATGCCGGACATCTGTTCTTCATTCAGAAAGGTGCGCAGTTTTCCCGGAAAGAAGATGTTCCGGTTGGAAAGCATCAGTCCGAATACCAGGATGATCAGCAGACTGGAGAGATGGAACATCTTGCTGATACCATAAAGCAGGATCAGTACGGCGATTAGCAAGAAGAGCTTTAGCTCCGTACGGATCTTTTGAAATAGAAATATCAGCAGATAGCTGGCCGAAACGGAAACCAGAACGGTCAGACTGAGATTCAGCAAAACATCCAGCCCCATTTCCCCCACGCTTTCAGCTTTCATGCTGCTGATCAGGAAATAGAACAGCATGATCCCCAGGATGTCGGAGAAGGTGCTTTCATACACCATGAATTCACGTTTGTCGCTGGATAATGCTGATACACTGGGGATAATTATGGCCGAACTCATGATGGACAGCGGTACAGCGTAGAGAAGACCGGTGGTCATATTCACCTTCAGGTAGACGCTCATCACCCCGCCAATAATCAAGGCCGAGAGCAGGAGGGTAACCAGGGAGGTGAAAAAGGCCCTTGAAATTACTTTCCGTTTTTC
>JAYEOJ010000412.1:0-2593 GCA_034722835.1 Bacteroidota bacterium
TGCGCCTTGTGGATGACCTTTGGGTAAGAATTGACCCTTCAGACACTTGTCCCTGCCGAGCTGGATAGCATGGTGGTGCTGGTGGCAGAATATATCCATCCGGAAAACGGCTCCAATTATAAGGTGACCTATCATTTTAATTCAATGGGCGAGGTCCTGGTGAGTGTGGAGTTTAAGCCTTCCAGGGATAATTTCCCCGAGGTGCCCAGGTTTGGGATGCGCATGGTACTTCCTTCAGGTTTTGAATATCTGGAGTACTTTGGCCGGGGTCCCCATGAGAACTACATTGACCGCAATCACTCTTCGCACGTCGGACTTTACAGCAGTACAGTGGATGAGCAATATGTTCCCTATATAACCAATGGCGAGAATGGAAACAAAACTGATGTGCGCTGGCTGACACTTTCCGATGGAGAGGGGAATGGCATCATGATCACGGGGTCACCAAATATTGATTTTTCGGCGCTGCATTTTACCCAGGAGCAACTGGACAGAGAAGTGCGTGACGGGGCTCATACCATCGATCTGGAAAAGTCAGAGAAGGTCTTCCTGAATGTGGACTGGAAACAGATGGGCGTTGGAGGTGACAACTCCTGGGGTGCCCGGACCCATGCAGAATATGTGTTGCGGGCCGAGCCAATGAAATACAGTTATTTGATCTCACCCATTAATAAATAGATTATGCAAAGACGTGATTTTATCAGGGCAGGTGCTATTGCCGGAGCAGCAGCTGCACTTCCTTTCCCGGTTTTTGGGAAAGACAACAGCGAGAAGGCCCGTATTGGTTTTATTGGAGTTGGTCTTCGGGGCAGAAATCACTTAAATAATCTGTTGATGCGGGATGATGTGATTGTCCCGGCCATCTGTGACCTGGATCCGGATGCTCTGGAAAAAGCACAGGCTTTGATAAACAAGCATGGCCATCAAAAGGCAGAAGCTTACAGTGGCGATTCATACGCCTACAGGGACATGCTTCAGCGAAGCGATATGGATGGGGTCATCATAGCTACCCCCTGGCTCTGGCACACCCGCATGTCGGTCGATGCCATGCGGGCCGGCAAGTATGCCGGCGTGGAGGTAAGTGCTGCCAATACCCTGGAAGAGTGCTGGGACCTGGTAAATACATACGAGGAGACCGGTGTGCCGGTGATGATCCTGGAGAACGTATGTTATCGCAGGGATGTGATGGCTGTACTGCAAATGGTCCGGGAAGGACTGTTTGGAGAAATGCTCCATGCACGTTGCGGATACCAGCACGATTTGCGGGGAGTAAAATTCAACGATGGGATAACTGCCTATGGTCCCGGGGTGGAGTTTGGCGAGAAGGGAATTTCTGAATCAGCCTGGCGCACCGCTCATTCGCTGCACAGGAACGGTGATGTCTATCCCACTCATGGGGTTGGCCCAATTGCCACCATGTTCGATATCAACCGCGGCAACCGCTTCTCATCGCTGACTTCCAGTGCGACCAGGGCTGTTGGTCTGAATCGCTATATTGTCAATCACCCCAGCGGTGGCCCGCACCATCCCAATGCATCCCTGAAGTGGAAGCAGGGCGATGTGATTACCTCCACTATTGAGACCACCAACGGAGAGACCATTATCGTGACGCACGACTGCAATTCGCCCCGTCCCTATTCCCTGGGTTTCAGGGTCCAGGGATCGGCCGGACTGACCGAATTTGATTACCATACCAGGAGGATCTATGTGGAGGATGTCAGCCCGGCGCATAACTGGGAGGAGATGGATGCTTACCTGGAAAAGTATGATCATCCCCTCTGGAAAAAACATGGAGCATATGCCGAAGGAAGCGGCCACGGTGGTATGGATTTCTTTGTGGACAACGCCTTTGTTGAGATTGTAAAAAGGAAGCTGGAGGCTCCGCTTGATGCCTATGATGCAGCCGCCTGGAGCGCCATTACGCCATTGTCGGAACTATCCATTGAGAACAACGGAGATTCCCAGGATTTTCCCGATTTCACACGTGGGCGCTGGATGAAGCAAAAGCCTCTTTTTGCCCTGGGGGACGATTTCTAACCAGGCTTCATGGGGCATTCCAGGCTCAATACCGCACTGCTGGCGATCATTTCATGCTTGCTCTGTTCAGCTGGATGCTTTTGCCTGCGGAGCAACCACAGGCACTCACAATCGCAGGGATGTTTATTATTACCCTTTCATTGGTAATTTCCGGTCTGCTTAAGCGGAAAAAACATCCGATCATTCAAGAAAAAGCATAACTTTATCCTATCATTTAGCCATGAGGATTCAGACCGTTACATATCTGTTTATTTTTACTGTATGTACGCTATCGGGACTTCGTGCGCAACATGAGCCACAGGTTAATAAGGGAGTCCTGGATCTGCGTGAATATGACTTCAACTCCAACGGCCCCGTGGAGGTGAAGGGAGAGTATGAGTTCTACTGGAATCAGATGTTAAACCCGGCAGTGCAAAAGGATAGCGGGGAGATGATGTATGTAAAGGTTCCCGGTTCATGGACAAATCTGAGAAAGGAACATCCGGAAGTGACCCGTTACGGTTTTGCCACCTACAGGCTGCGCATTTTGCTGCCTGAAAGAGTGGATGAACTGGCC
>JAYEOJ010000413.1:0-2591 GCA_034722835.1 Bacteroidota bacterium
CGGACACAAGGACAGGAAACCGGTGGACTTTCTTAACCCTGATTCACTGAAAGTAATTACCGGATATGTGGAGCCATCTCTGAAAGATGTCAAGCCCCTGGATCATTTTCAGTTCCAGCGACTGGGTTATTTTAATGTGGATCCGGATTCCACCGCCGAAAAGCTGATATTCAACAGAACAGTGACCCTGAGGGATAACTGGTCGAAGAGACAATAACCCCATGCTGCGAATAAGCCTTCTTTTCATATTCCTGGCATTCAGCTTGTTTCCACAATTGTTGCTTGCACAATCCGATTCCGGTGAGCGGCCCAAAATAGGTTACGTGCTCAGTGGGGGCGGGGCTAAAGGAATGGCCCATGTGGGTGTGCTGAAGGTGCTTGAAGAGGTGGGCCTGGAGCCGGATTACATTACCGGGACCAGCATGGGCAGTATCATGGGGGGACTTTACTCCATCGACTATTCAGCCGAAGAGATCTCACACATTATTGAAACCGTAGACTGGAGTCAGGTTTTGACCAACGAGATACCGGCCAACCAGGTTTTAATGCGTAGAAAGAAAGATTACAGCAAGTTCATGATGGAGATGCCGGTATACAATGGTAAACCTGAATTACCTTCTGGTCTGATCGAGGGACAAAAACTCTCGGAACTCTTTTCGAATTTCACCTGGAGACAGGCCGGAGTGAATGATTTCAATGATTTCCCCACGCCTTTTGCCTGTATCGGCACCGATATTCTTAAGGGAGGGAAGGTGGAGATGAATAGTGGAGATCTAAGCTCCGCCATGCGTGCCAGCATGGCCATTCCCAGTGTTTTTACACCTGTAATCCGGGATAGCACCCATATTCTTGTGGATGGAGGAGTGGTCCGGAACTTTCCGGTCCAGGAGGTCATTGATATGGGGGCTGATATTGTTATTGGGGTCTATGTGGGATTTGACAGCCAGATGAAACCGGAGCAACTTCGCTCATTGACCAGTATTATGACAAGAACCTCCCTTTTATCTGGAGCTGAGGACGTGCAGTCGCAGGTCCCCCTGGTGGATTATATGATCGTACCGGATCTTTCCGGCTATTCTCCTGCCAGCTTTACCAGCGGGGTGGAAATCATGGAAAGAGGTGAAGTAGCTGCAAGGGAACAAATTGACAGATTAAGAGCACTGGCAGATTCCGTGAATGCCCTCGGTCCGCCAAGAGAGAAACATTCAATGCCTTCTCATGATTCAATTCTGATCAGGGAGATCACGATTCTCGATGCTAGTTCTGCCATGACCAGTTTTGTTATTGCCACCACAGGCCTGGAGGCAGATAACTGGATAAGTAAAGAGCAATTGGAAGAAGGAATGGACAAGCTGTTTGGCACCCTGTTTTTTGACAGGATAGACTATTATTTTGAAGCTTTGGAGGAGGGTTACCGGCTGGTATTCCGAATCCAGGAGAAGCCTAACGGTGCCATCAAGTTTGCACTGCACTATGATAATGATTTCGGGCCCGGGGTAATCCTGAACTATACCCTTTTAAATTCGCTGGTAGAAGGCTCCAGGCTCAGCATCACAGGCGATATTAGTAAAAGTCCCCAAATAAAGGGCTATTATGATATCCATCTTGGGAGGAAGCGCAAGACCATCGCCTCCCTGATGAGCTCTGCCGCCAGGGCCAGTCTGCCCATGTTCAATGAAAATGAAGTGGACATTGGCGATTACAAACGCACCTTTTTTGAAGGGGGGCTGAATTTCAGCCAGATTCTCAAACTCAACAGTCAGCTTGATGCTTCGTTTTACTATCACTATTCAAGTTTAAAGATTTCGAAGACCATCAAAGAGTTCGAACCAGACCTGGAATACCTGGATAATATTGTGTTCCGTGGGCCCCAGCTTTCATTGGGGTTCCAGCACAATTCTTTTGATAACCTGGTGGTGCCCACAAAGGGAACCCGGATCGAATTAAAATACCGGCAATCCCTGGGTACCGATTTCATTTCTAATTTTGACTTCCCCGATAGCCTGGATTTGGAGAATAGTTATGAGGAGTACATGGATCCATATTGGGTGGTGACAGCAGCCTGGGAGAGTTATTTTGCTCTGGGTAAAAAGTTATCCCTGAATTTCGACTTTAGTGTAGGAGTTTCAGCCAATGATAAGCCATTTACAGACAACTTTTATGTGGGTGGATATCGTTATAACCTGAGAGAAAACCAGGTGGCATTTGTGGGCTTAAACAGCAACGAACTGCTCCAGGGAAATTATGTGAAGGAAAAAATTGCCCTACAGTACGAGGTAATCCCAAACCTGTATATTTCGGCCCTGGGGAACCTTATTCTGGTTGCGGACGATAACCAGGAATTCCTGGATAATATTCTTGAATTCAGCAGTGAAGGCCGGTATATAGGAGCCGGGGCAGGTGCAGTTTATAAAACACCCATAGGTCCCGTCTCCATATTTTTAGGTTCCCGGACCGATGCCTGGAACCCCATCTGGTATATCAATATTGGCTATACCTTCTGATCTCTAGCCCTTGTGATTGTATAGATGTACATCCTGTTGCGGGAATGGGATAGATATACCCGCTACATCATATTGTTTCTTCACATT
>JAYEOJ010000414.1:0-2588 GCA_034722835.1 Bacteroidota bacterium
AAGGAGCCTGCCGCATACCCATCCTCCGCAACCTGAATGTGAGGACAATCCTGAAAATGCCCAGAATGATAAAGGCCAGTGCGGTCCAGATGGCAATGGAGATTCCAAGCAACATGGGATGCCACAGGAACATGGCGGCCAGCACCATCAGGAAGATCCCCAGTGCAAATTCCCATCTCCAGTAGGGATGCTGATCCTTCCTGGATTCGGCTGCTCTCATAAAAATGGAGATGCTGTTGGCAATCAGCCAGATCCCCACAAAAAGGGTGATCAGCTTTAACAGCAGGGAGGGATTGAACAGCAGGGCCAATCCCACCGCCAGGTCAAACAAGTCGCCAGCCAGTTGGAAGCCCCATCCCGGAATACCCCTGCGATGCATCAGGGTGAAAATAAGCTGTACGGTACCGCTGACCAGTATGATCGCCCCGATGAACTTGGTGATTTTTTCAAAACTCTCTTCGGGCGAGCGGAGGATCCAGTATCCGATTCCTATAAAAGCGAATCCAAACAGCAGGGGGACCCACCAGTACTGGGATTTTCTATCACTAATTACTTCCTGGTTCATAGGGCTAATTGTTTAATGTTATTCTGTATTCTACTACTAAATATCACACAAATATCTGATCTGGCCAACCCTTAGAACGAAAACCTAATCCAGAGCGGGGATTATATATTTCTTCAGAATCTTAAAAGGTGGTCTCCTGCTCAGGAAGTTACCCCCGGTAAACACCACAACTGTGTTGACCTCCGGAAGGATCATGATATGCTGTCCGCCAAATCCTCCTGCAGCATACATATGTATACTTTTCCCTCCCACCGGGTACATCTTTGTCCACCAGGAATAAGAGTAACCCAGCCTGCCGGAAGGTTCACCAGGGATATTGATGCCCTTATTACCACGATATGGATTAGCACTCTGTTCAACCCAGTCTTCAGAGACAATCCGTTTGCCGTTCCATACACCATTGTTAGCAAATGTTGCCCCGATTTTAGTCATCGCTCTGGGAGTAAGTCTGAGGTTATTGGCATCCACACCATTATCATATTGAAGAGCCCAATCTGCAGAATCGATTCCCAGAGGCTCAAACAGGTATTTTTCAGAGAACATATCAATTCCCAGACTTGTGGCATTCCGGAGAATCTCACCCAACACCACCATATTCCCTGTGGAATAATTATAGTTTGTCCCGGGCCGATCCACCAGTGGCATTCCCAGGATAAATGAGATTGGATCTTTCTCCTGAAACCATATACCAATACAGGGATTCTCCCCACTGCTATAAGGCGCACTCCATTCGCGCCAATCCAATCCGGAAGTCATGGCTAGCAAATATTCAATGCTTATGGCCTCCTTCCCCCCGGTAGCCATATGCCGGTGATCCGGTAAATAATCGAATATGGATTGATGAACGCTTTCGATAAATCCCTGATCAATGGCTATTCCAATCAGGGCAGATGTCACACTCTTCGTTGAAGACATCAAATGATGATTCATTTCGCGGTCCCAGTTTACCCACTCCCCATGATGGTAGGGACCATCCCACTGGTATTCATGTCCCGAAAAATATTCTTCCAGAACCAGTTTACCGTCTTTGTAAATCAGCATGGAATGAACCTCCGAATAGCGACCTCCGAGAATTCCGTTCACAGCCTCTTCAATGGCCCTGACATCCATATCTGTTTCCTCCAGGGTACCGACTTCCATGCCATCATTTATTTTCTCCGGAGACCGGTAGGTATATTGAGCAGACGTGTTGTACATGTCGCAGCCGCTTACCAGCAGCAAAAGAATTGCGATTTTGAATAAGATTGTTTTCATAACTTAGAATTTAGAACACATTAGATATTCTTCAGTCCAAACAGGGGCCTGAGAAAGCGAACTCGTCTGATAAGAAATTCATAAAAGACAAAGCACCCGGTGAAGGTAATGACCATCACTCCAACGAGTTTTAAGTATATTGGTATTTGAAGAGGAACAAGCAGCCAGGAGCCCAGGTACAGGAAAATCATATGCAGGATATAGACGGGGTATGCGGCCTGACTTAAATAACTCAGAACCTTGCTCTGCTTATTCAGGTAGGTATAGCCAAATCCAAAGACTGCAAAGATCCACATGTTTGACTCAATGGCCTTCAGATAGTTGGGGGCCATGAGGTCGAATTCAATAAGGCGAACAACATAAAGCGCTACAGCCAGCAACAAAAGTACCCAACGCCATCTTTTTACTGTTTGCCAGAATCCTTCTCCGCTCTGTACAACTACAAACCCGAAGAGGAAGGCCAGCAGTCCCAGCAAGAACCCATGTAGGGTCATGGAATAGGTCTCAAAGGATTCCGGTTTGATCAGGATGGCTTCCACCACAAAAGCCGATGTGATGAAAAGTAATCCCATGGGGCTGCTGAACAGGCGCTTCAACCACCGGGCGAATCTCATGTTGTCATTTCTCATTAAATAAAAGAAGAGAGGAGACAGGACAACAACATAAATGAATATATTGGCCAGGAACCATAGGTGACTTACCTGGATCGAGTAAACGATGTCCTGATTATAATACTTTTGCCAGATGAAAAGGTGTAATGGAACGATGC
>JAYEOJ010000415.1:0-2587 GCA_034722835.1 Bacteroidota bacterium
CATTGCTCTTGTATAGCGTGAAATCCTTTACTATATCCGGACTAAAAGAGGTGAAGAAACCAAACAGAGGGGAGCTGTTGTAGACAGGGACCTTGTTCACATAGATCATGTTCTGGTCGGCCGCACTGCCCCTTACATTAAATCCGGCTGCTCCCTCGCCGATGGTCTGTACCCCGGGGAGCATCTGTATCACCTTCAGTACGTCCTTTTCTCCCATGACCACCGGAACTTCCTTCAGGACTTTGTAATTGAGGCGGTCAAATCCCATTTGAGTCCCCCTTACATTGTGGTACCTGTTGGCCTGCACCACCACCTCTGTCAGTGCAATTACCGCTTTCTCCATGCTGATGTCGAGGGTACCGTCTGAAAGTACATCCAGGTAGTTGAGGCGATCCTCCATACCCATGCATTTAAACTCGACCGTATATTTGCCTGGTCTGACCACAATGCTGAAACGGCCATCCACATCGGTGGCTGTACCTTGCCTCAGCTCATCGAAATAGACCGTGGCACCAATCAGGGGATCGCCTGTCTCCATATCGGTGATCTTTCCATGCAACACAGCCACATTCTTTCCCCGTCCTTCAGCGCTGGTCCCGACATGCAGGGTCTCCAGCATTCCCGCTTTTCTGCCATCAATATAACGCTGCTCCGTGGAGGTAAGTCCCCCGGATACCCCTTCAGCCAGTTGACCGGCATCAACTGTGGATCCGGAGTAATCGGGTAATCTGCCGACCAGGGCCTTCCGGTTGGAAAGATATACCTGACTCCTGCCTTCTAACTGGTAGAAGAGTCCTGCCGGAAGAAGCGTCTTATCAAGCGTCCTCCGGAGCGAAATCTCTTCACCCGAGGCCGTGACCCTCACCCCCTGTATCCAGTCCTCCAGGAAATAAAACTGAATCCCCGTTTGCTGCTCCACATCCTCCACAAACTCGGCAAAGGGCACATCCTGGTAGGTCCCCTTAAAAACCACATCACCATCCTGTCCGTTCAGGGAGAAGGGGACCAGTGCCAGAAAAAACAGAGATATATGGAAGAAGCTTTTCATTAATCCATTCCCTCCAGTACGCTGCCTGCAGCCAGTATGAATAATTCAAGTTCCCTGCTTGAAGCGGTCTTGATAAGCAAACGGTTCTCCTTGATCAGCCTCTTCATATCCTTCTGAATGACTTCGGGAAAAAGGGCAATAAAACTCTTCTTATTGTGAAATGCCTGAACAGAACCATCCAGTTCCAGGAAGTAAGTCCGCTTGGGTGATGAAAACTCCTCTATAAAACGGGAATCGCCAACAAGTGGTACCAGATTTTTCTCCCATTGAATATACAGGAGCATCCGGCCGTCCCCGATTACCTGGTAAAACTGTTCCTGTCCATTCTCTGCCAGTTTCAATTTTCTGAAATAGTGCTCCCCGATGGTGAACTCATCCAGGCGGTCTCCTACCAGGATCACCAGATTATCTGCCCCATTCATGGTCTGGTATTCCACCTCAACCTGCTGGACATGTATATTGTATTTGAGCCAGATATCCCTGTATAGCTTGCCCCGGATGCTCACCGAACCCTGGTGCGCCCATCCTTCCAGGAGATAAGGATGCCCCAGGCTGCGGGGATGCTTATTGTAGTACTGCATGCCATTGACCAGTTCCTGGTCCTGGCCATAGGCCCAGTTCACCAGATCGCCGAAGGGAACAGAAGATCCACCGGCTGGCTGCTGCCCGTACAGGGGAAAAAGAATTACACTAAAAAAAAGGATGGCTGCGCTAACAGCCTTTCTTATATCAAATCCCATTTGATGAAATCGGATTTTAATTCCAGGTCAGTTCCCACTTTGACTAACAAAAGTGAAGAACGTTTAATCACTCTGCCAATTTTAAATATTCTACCACCTGTACATGCCCGGACTGCAAAGCAAAGGAAGCAGCATCATCGCCATCCACATCTTTTAGTGAACGGTCCGCTCCATAAGCGATCAGGACCTTAACCACCTCCAGGTTTCCTTCGGCCGCAGCATGCATCAGGGGAGAAAAATGCTCATCTGAATCCACCACATTGGGGTTGGCTCCACGATCAAGCAGTATCTTTACGGTTTCAGGAAATGGCCCCGTAGCTCCGTAGAGCAGAGCCGTCCGCCCCATGTAATCCCGAAGATCAATTTCTGCTCCGGCATCCAGCAGGGAAAGCACAATCTCTGAATGTCCGTTAAACGCAGCAAACATCAGTGCGGTATGCCCCTCCTGATCTACAGCATTGCGGGATATACCCTGGTTCAGGAGCGCTTTCACCGTCGCCAGGTCTCCATCATGAGCCGCCACGCGAAAGGTCTCCTCCTCTTCAGGCCCCAGTTCCACCCTGGCATTTAACTCATCGGTCATATGCCAGTCCTCCTGAACAGGCTCTTCTTTTTTCTCTTCGCCACCGGATGTTCCTTTACATCCCATCAGGACGATGATCATTGTAGAGTAAGTGATGGCTAGAAGGCAGTTTCGTTTCATGATTGGGGTTCTGAAAACAGGGTTTGAAGATATAAAAGAAATCGGGGTCAGCTTTCTTTCCCGAGCAACTTTTTATTGTTCCGGCTGTCTTTTAAA
>JAYEOJ010000416.1:0-2586 GCA_034722835.1 Bacteroidota bacterium
AAACTCCTGAAAATAGATATATCCTTTTTCCGGTCCTTTTTGTCTGGCGAAAGGGGTCTGTATAAACAGGCGGGCCACTCCTTCCAATACGTCTCTTAGCGTAGTCCGGCCTTCTCTGAACCGTTTCCAGCGTTCTTTCAGACTTCCCCGGGAATCAAATTGCGGAAATCCTCTTCTGAATGCCCTTTTTATGAGTGCGCTGGCCTGTCTTTCGCTTCTTACAAGCTTTACGTTATGGGCTCCGCCTCCACTTCTCAGTTTGAAAACCTTCGGGAATGAGGTTTCTTTAGCCCAGGTAATTGCTTCATTTTTATCATAAAACACCCAGGCTGGTGCCAGTGGGGCCCCTATGGCCTCCAGCAAATATTTCTGCCCCACTTTATCATCGAAATGCCAGGCAGTGTTAAAGTCGGGAAAGGTGCGCGTCCCAGCCTGTTCGAGGGCATACATCAGCTGCTTTGCCATCAGCGTGTCCTTCCGGTGCGCCTGATAAAAGTGCCACATAAAAGCATCACAGCCTTTGATCTGCTCGATGAAATCATTGCCATAACTGTTCACCAGCTTGTAGGCTATATTGTGTTCCTGACAATATTCAATCCATCTACTGTCAAATGTATCTCCTGGCATTTCATGTATGGCTATCATTTCCTGTGTATTATAAATATGGAATCAAAGCTTATTACTTATTCCGAAGGATCGGATTTCTCAAAAAAACGTATCCAACCCCGCGGTGGGACTGTATTTATCGCATACTGCTTCAGATCTACCAAACTCATTAATTCACCATTGAAGACTATTTCAGTATCCTGGTCCTCAGGATGGTGATTCAGCAAGGGCATTTTATCCAGGGGAAAACCCATTAGCTTTGCAATAACGCGGTCGTTCAAAAGAGAATTATTGGTGAAAGAAACAATTCCCAATGGAAGGGGATCAGGTTCCAGCGGACCATCACCCTGTCCGCCGATGATCCCGTCACATAAACTGAAAAGCTGCCTTTGCGGGGTGTCGGACATATTCCCGCTGGCATCACAGTATTGTGCAATCCTGTTTAAATCCATGACCATGCGCCAGGTGGTATCGTTACCATACCAGCCAGCTGCAACCTGGTGTTCCGGTCCCGGAAGAGAAGATCTCCATAATAAGGCTGAGAACTTCTGCCATAACCAGAAGCTCTTTTTTCCCTGTCTCCTGTTAGCAGCATCCAGCAATAGTTCTGCCCTGTATCTCAGAAATGACCTGCCCGGATAGCAATCACCACCCATTTTTGTACCGCCAATCCTGTGATGAGGAAGAAAATCCTTATCGCCGTTAATCCCCACCAGGTTCTTCAATGCACCTGTGATTCCTGTCTTCTGATGGGTCTTTAGTTTGGGCAGGGATATGACCACATCTGCATCAAAATAATCTTTCGCTATACAATATTTATGTACTCCCGGTGCATGAGCAGTGGCCATACGGTCCGGATCATAATCGGTTACCCTGAACTGCGACGGTCCCGGTAAAGTGATCGCTTCAAGCAGGCTCTTCTCCCCCAGATCCACAATATTGTAATCGGAAAGTGGCCGTATCCCTGTTTCCGTTTTATTTTCGGTAAAGCTGTAGGTACGTCTCCTGAAATCTTTTAACTGAACCGGAATTTTGTATTCCCCGGACAGGCTACTGATTTCTTTCAGGAATTTCGCAGATATCATCCTGTCCCAGCAACATCCCTGTATTGGAGCATCTGCAATGAAGATCGATGCAGGCCCCATCTCCAGCAATATCCTGATAGTCGCCAGAATAAAATTATCATGGGTCCGGAGACAGATCTCATCCGATTCATTTCTCGAATGCTTCACCCAGTTAGGTTTTAGCAATACTCTTTTATCTTTTATGAGATCCCTGTCCAGGCGTCCTTCGATGGATTTTTCGATGACGTGGACAAGCTTCTCCATATCCTTGTAAATACCCGATAATCTTTCGACGGTTCTTTCTTCGCTCCCGCTGAATAATGTGCTGATATTTACAAATCCCGACATGTGTTTATTCCTGTTTCATTTGATCCCCCAGCCGGGCAGTAGTCAAAAACTCCACATCGGGCCACTGGCCTTTTATCCTTGTCAGCAGACTGCTCAGCTGACTCAGGCCCGTATCCCTGTTTTTCGGGTTTAAAGATCCTATGTAGTTAACACGGTGCGTCCCGATAATTGCCGGCTTTTTCAAACGGAAGGCGGTCCTTATCTGATTCAGGCATACATCCACCCAGTCATGTCCATCCTGACTGGGTTCAAAAAAACAGTTCCGGATAATATAGCGTATACCATGTTTATCTTTCTGTCCGAGATAATGAAGCCTTTTTCGGTACCTGCCCGAGCCCATGGATTCATGCTGAATTTTTGCAACATACCTCAGCTCTATTCCACCTTCAGCCAGGATCTCATTGAGAGAGTTATTGATCATGCCATTGGGTGGGACAAAAAAAACCGCCTTGTACCCTAGCAGCTTCTCAAATAATTGCAAGCCGCTCTTAATCACCTTTTTGTGATAATCAAGATCTGTAGCATCACTCATTAAGAATGCAGCCTGGTAATCCACCGCCGGATAGGA
>JAYEOJ010000417.1:0-2583 GCA_034722835.1 Bacteroidota bacterium
ATATCCAAAATAGGCTCTTTTCACTTCGAATGCGGTGGAAGGATTGTCCGGGTCCAGGCTATAGTTGAAGTGGGAATAAATCTTTGCAGATATCGTCCCCGGTGGTGGTTCCGGGATGGTGTCCTGAGCCTGGATGATCCCAAAGGATATCAGGCAGGCCAATAGCAATAAGGTCCTTTTCATTATTGATAGTTTTAAGGGTCTTCGTATTAAGGAATAATGAAATTTTCGTTAAAATAACATAAGAAAACATCCCCGGACTTTGTCATAGCCCGGGGATCATTTTTTTACTCGTATTTCATGTACAGAATGCCCGTGAATTAATCCAGCACATCCTGTTCCACATCCACGATGTCCTGATCGGGGGTGTTCAGCAAACTGATATTGGCTTTTACCAGCTTAACCACATTAAGCACCAGGTTCTTGGTCTCGTTCAGCATATCCAGATAGGTCACACTTACCTTCACACCCTTCTGTGTCTTTTTCAGGAGCTTTATTCTATTCAGCTGTATCTCATCCACCTGGGCTAAAAGCTTGTCTCGCTTTTGATTCAGCTCTTCAATACTACCCTCCTGACGGTCGTCCAACAACTGAATCACAAAGTTGAAGAATTCGGATGTATTCTCATTGAAGGTCTTCATATCTTCAATCTGTTCCTTATCCAGCGGATGGTTGTTATCCAGGTGGATAAAGGCAGGCAAGATGGTGTGATTCAGGGAATTGGCCATCTCTTTCATATTTTCAACCACCTGCACATAATGATATCCGGAACTTATCTCAGATTCATTGAACTTTATGAGCATGACAGGGATGTTCTCACGGATCTCTTTAATGTCCTTATTCAGGTGCTTGGCCTCCTTTTTGAGCTGCTTCATATCTTTATATTTCTCCTTCAGGAAGCTTGAATAGGTCTTATGGAGGATCTTTGATGCCTTGACAACCGTAGTTTTCACTTCATCATTACACGATTTCAGGACCTCGTAGGAAGTGGTAATAATTTCTTCCCTCTCTACCTCTTTTTTCTGGGTGAGTTTCTTATGAAATGCGTGTGTTCTCAGAAGGATGAAAATAGCGAGTAAAATCAGGGCCAGCATCACCGGGAGCTTTCCGAAAAAGATCAGCGTGGCAACGATGAAGGAGATACAGAAGGCAATAAATGCAGTGAAAAACCAGCCTCCAATCACCGTTAATACGCCGGTCACCCTGTACACGGCACTTTCCCTTCCCCAGGCGCCATCAGCGAGGGAAGTTCCCATGGCAACCATAAAGGTCACATAGGTGGTTGAGAGGGGAAGCTTCAGGGAGGTTCCGATGGAGATCAGGATGCTGGCCACCACCAGGTTCACCGAGGCCCTGACCAGGTCAAATGCCTGGGTTTTATCGGGTTCCGGGTTAAGGTTTTCGTCAAAACGAGTTCCAACATAGTTGTTCACACGATTCGGAATAAACTTGTTCATTCCATTGCTGAATTCAACAGATCGCCTGACAATGAACCTGGCCAGTGAAGTAGAGGCGAAGCGCTCTGTACCCACACCCTGTCTGCCCAGGTTAATCTCTGTTTCTGTGACCGATTTTGCCTTTTTCGAAAATCTCAGAGTAACCACCATCACCAAACCTGCGATGATTAAAAAGTAGATGGGTGTATTGACCGGTTCCTTCAGGGATTCCATCAGAAATCCGCCTGCATTGGTAGCCCCGGATGCTGTAAATGCTTTAAAGGACTCAAATCCTGCCAGTGGCACCCCGATAAAATTGACCATATCGTTGCCGGCAAAAGCCATGGCCAGGGCAAAAGTACCCACCAGGACAGTAATTTTCAGAATATTAACCTTTGTAAAAGATACCAGAATCTGGAACAGGAGGGTCCAGCCCAGGAAACTGATCAGCAAGATCCGGACGGTATGTTCTTTGATATAGGAAAGAAATTCGGCAGAAATCAGCGTAGAACCTTTGGCTCCTTTTATCAGAAGAAAGAAAAAGATAGCGGTAATGGCTATGCCGCCCCAGAGCCCGGACCAGTATCTTGAGGTTTTGAGCAAATTAAATGAAAATGCCAGTCTAACCAGTCGCATGATCAGCATTCCAACTGTAAAGGCAATAATAATCGACAGGAAAATTCCGGAAATGATCAGGACCGCTCTTTCGGTATTGATATATTCGCCCATTTTTGAAGCCAACTGTCCCATTTTTACCAGCTTAAAGGTGGCAATGGCTACGGCGGAGCCCAGGAGTTCAAATACGATGGATACCGTTGTAGAAGTCGGCAACCCAACGGTATTGAAAAAGTCAAGCAGTAGAATATCGGTCAGCATCACAGCAAGAAACAGCACCATGATTTCACTGAAGGCGAACATATCCGGATTGAAAATTCCTTTCCTTGCGACCTCCATCATCCCGTTGGAAAATACGGCGCCCACCAGTACGCCAAGGGCGGCTATGGCCATAATAATTTTAAAGGGAGCAACTTTTGAACCAAGAGCTGAATTAAGGAAGTTCACGGCATCATTACTGACTCCCACAACAAGGTCAGAGATGGCCAGGATGAACAGAACTGCAACGATCAGAATGTAATACGATTCCATG
>JAYEOJ010000418.1:0-2582 GCA_034722835.1 Bacteroidota bacterium
GGCTATTCTTTTTCTTTTCATCATTTCTGTATGTATAGTCAGGTGTGTTTTTGATAAAACTAAAAATATAAAAAGTTTGAATTTAAACTGTTTCGCCGCTGGCTTGTTTATAAAAAAACCATTGCCATTCCAAGATGATCCTGAAGGACCCGAAGGTTGGCGGGGCCTGGACCTGGCACCAGGACTAAGGCTACTGGTACCAGAACGGACTCCTGTATCCAGATCTGGTCAGTGTGTTTATCGCGGTAGATAAGGCAACACGGGAAAACGGATGCCTGCAGGTGATCCGGGGCTCGCATAAGATGGGACGGATCGATCACATTCTGAGGGGCGATCAGGCTGGTGCCGACATGGAACGGGTAAATGCCTGTCTGGAAAGAATGGAACTGATCCATTGTGAAATGGAGCCGGGTGATGCCATCTTCTTTCATTCCAACCTTTTGCACCGCTCAGATCAAAACAAATCTGAACACTCCCGATGGGCCATGGTTTGCTGCTATAATACCCGGAGCAACGATCCCTACAAAGAATCGCATCATCCCGGGTATACCCCCTTGAAAAAAGTGGATGATTCCATGATCAGGCAAGTGAATACGAAGAGCTTTGAAGAAGGAGCTCAGGCCTGGCTGGATCCGGAAAAGGATGAAAGTGCCAGCAGCCTGGACGAAACATAGCGGATCTGAACTATTCCTTATAGTTCCATAGCAATTCCATGGTAAGTCCCCCGGCACCCTCCAGGTCGATATATTCATAACGGCCCGAACCCGGCTTTCCTTTCTCCCCCCAGGTTCCTCCCATGGAAACCACATAACCCTGCGAGGTGTAGTCCTCCAGGACTTCATCCATATCCGATACGGAGTAGGCCAGATGATGAATACCTTCTCCATGTTTCTGAATATGGTCCTCATAAACGATGGGTGGTTTTACCGGAATGCACCATTCATAGGCAATGTTCCCATGACGCTGCCAGCCCTGGATCAGTTCATGCTCGGCCGGTTCGCCATAATACATGGGGTCGCCCAGTTCCGGATGCCTGATCTCCAGCTCGGGCAGTCCAATCCGCTTCCAGAAATCCGATACGGGTTGGGGATCACGAATCGCAAATGCATATTGATTGAGCCTCAGGTCCAGGCGGTTCTCATCACTCAAGGCCGTATGAACGCTCAATCCATTATCTTCAAAAGTGAATCCAAGGACGTATTTGCCTTCCGGCTCCGTATTCATCAACACAAAGGCCAAATCTCCCTTACTAGTTTGAATGCTTATTTTATCAAGAACAACTATGCCCAGATCATTTAGGCGCCCTATCTCACTTTTCAATTCGTTTACATCCAGTATCCTGTGAACCAGACTCATAGCTCCATCACCATGGGCCTCATGAAAAGTTTGGAATATGGATTCACCGTCCAAGGGCTGTATCCAGTTTACATGGGCACCCCCCAGGTTGGCACTTACAAGCCTGGCCATGCTTTTTTGCTCCGTAATCCATGACTTGATTTCTACTGTGCCCAGATCCATAAATTGATCGAAACCCAGAAGCTTGTAATTCGCCATTGTGTTCTCCACGTCAGAGACTACCCAGAGAACCTGATCAACATCCTTATAGCCATCGGGAAGATCCGCCGATTTCAGGCCTGTTGCACTGAGGGATAATATGCAAGCTAGTATCAATAACTTCTTCATAGGATTGGTTTTACAATGATCAATAATCAAGTTCTATCGCGCCAATATCGTAATTATTTTTTAAGGGTATGGCAGTTCCTGCCAAATCCTTCTCTCCAACATCCAGGTTGAACATTTGCCTCAGATCCAATCCTCGATCAACGAGGGGGGATTCGGGTTGAGGTACATATCCTGTGAGAGAGGCCTGATCAATCTTAGCGGGATCAGTTAATACCAGGGATCCGGCCTCTTTGAGCACAGGGTCCCGGAACAAGCCAATAAGTTGTTCTTCATGCATCTCGTTTCCGCTTGCTCTGGCCCAGTTTTCAAGGCTGGCATATTCAAAAAACTCTACCCCTTCCGACAGGTTCCAATAAAGGTTCCCCAGAAAGAATTCATCCTTAAGAGATTGTCCTTCCGAGATCAGTGACCCGTTGTACACAAAGACATTATTATAAAATTGGTACCCCGGGTAGTGATCATAGAGCCAGATGCATGAGCCATTCTCCCGGCTGTTATAAAATGTATTATTGTAAATCAGGCAGTTGCGCATCACACCCTGGTTGTCAGCCTTCCAGATCCCAAGAGATCCGCCATTTATAATGCCGTCATCCTGACTGATATTATAGCGGATTGTATTGTTCTCCCAGGGCTTGGCTGCTCCAAATTCATAGAGGCCGAATCCAGCACCTTCGTTGTTATGGGAGATGCAATATTGGATGACTGAATTGGAAACACCTCCATCCAGGTCAAAGCCCCCGCCATCGGCCGCTACCGGATTGGTGCGGTTATGATGGGAGATGCAGTATTGAATGATAAAATCAGTACAATCCCAGATCCAGATACCCACCGGACCATTTTCTGTCCAGGCCATATCCCAGCCATTATTAAATGCCTCGCAATACTCAATGATTCCGTCT
>JAYEOJ010000419.1:0-10392 GCA_034722835.1 Bacteroidota bacterium
CAACTTTTCTTTGCCACTTTCTACAGGCTTTTTTACCTGAGCGTTAAGTCCGGAAGCAGGAAGGATCAGGCTGATGATAAGCAGGGACAGGATCGGAATTTTAGTTTTCATGGTTTCAGGGATCGGTTTATGGTCTTAAAAATAGCTAAGTTTTTGTTATTTTGCTCCAAATCCGCCTGTATGCAGATTCTTATTGTTGAGGATGAGGCTTTATTAATGGAGTCCATGGTTTCATACCTGGAACTTGAGGGATTCAGATGCGAGAAGGCATCAGATTATCATACGGCAGTGTGCGTACTGGACAAACATGATTATATCTGTATGCTGATTGATTTGAATCTGCCTGGTGGAGATGGTCTGGAACTGGTCAAGCTTGCCCGGGAGAATCAGTCTGAATCGGGGATCATTATAATATCGGCGCGAAATACCATTGAACAAAGAGTGGAAGGCCTGGATGCGGGGGCAGATGATTATCTGGTGAAGCCCTTTCACCTCTCTGAACTGGTGGCCAGAGTCCACTCCGTGGCCCGACGAACCCGCATGAAAGGTGGGGAGGTGCTTAGTTTTGGAGTCATCTCTGTTCACCCGGAGGAGCACTCCTGTTTTGTTGACAAGAAACAGGTTGACCTGACCCGGAAAGAGCTGGATATGCTGATGTTCCTGATGGCCAACCGCAACCGGGTGGTAACCAAAGAGAGTATTGCCGATTATCTCTGGGGAGAGTATGGAGGAGGCTACGGATCCTACGATTTCGTATATACCCATTTGAAAAACCTGAGACGGAAACTTCAGGACGCCGGTTGTCCCGATTACGTGGAGAATATATATGGCATTGGATACAAATTCTCCCTTGATAAGAGCCCATGAAACTGCTAACCAAATCGACCCTGTTAATTGCAACACTCTCCCTGTTTCTCTTCTTTATTATGGGGATCATATTCTTCCAGGTGTTGAAAAGCATGAGTAAGGCTGACCTGGACAGGGAGCTTGTAGATTTGAAGGAGATCGTGGAGAATCACATTGAGAATTACGAGGAAAATCATATAATAGCACTGCCGGGGATTGATTCTTTGTCCATTCGACAGGTGAAGCCGGGTGACCGAAGCGCTGAAGCTTTCGGGGACACCCTGATGTACGATGCGAAGGATGACCAGTACAAGACCTACCGCAGTATTCAGTTCTATTCTGAAAAAGGGGATGCTACATACAAGGTTAAAATCTATAAATCAACCAATCCAACCGATTATCTGGTTGAACGGGTTACCCTGATGATGACCCTTATGGTGATTCTGTTCCTGGTGGGAATTTTTATTCTGAACAGATATATTTTTGCAAATCTGTGGGGAGATTTTTTTAAAACAATTGAGAAACTTAAGCAGTTCGAAACCAGTAAAGAACCCATAATTCTGGGGGAGCAGGATATCCAGGAATTTGAGGAGCTCAGGCAGGCGCTTGAGATGATGACAAGGCGACTGGCCAACGATTACAAGGAGCTGAAGGAATATACAGATCACACCACCCATGAATTGCAAACCCCCCTTGCGGTGATAAAATCCAAGACCGAGTTATTAATACAATCGGAAAGACTGGGTGCGGAAGAGATGAAATGCCTGGAGGCGATCAATACCAGTGTAAACCAGTTATCCAGGCTTAACTCGACCCTGGCCCTGCTTACTCGTATTGAGAACAAACAATTCACCGAGAAGGAAGAGATTGATCTGACCAGACTGCTGGAACGGCATCTGGATTTACTGGAGGAACATATAGGATTAAGAAAGATCAGGGTTGATAAGCATTACAGCGATGAGCCCGTTTTGCTTTTCATGGATCTCGGACTGGCCGATCTGCTAATTGCCAATCTTCTGAAAAATGCCATTGTACATAATATTGAAGGTGGAAGCATTGTGCTGGAGACCGGCTCCGGAAAACTGATCGTTCGAAACGAAGGACCGCCCCTGGGATTTAACAAGGAGGAGCTCTTTACTCGCTTTGTCAGGGACACCAGACGGACCGGTAATTATGGGCTGGGACTGTCACTGGTGAAAAAAGTATGTGAAACTTATAATTTTATTATCGAGTATTCATTTGAAAATGAGGAGCATACATTTTCAGTGATCTTTAATGCCTGATCTCTTCAGAATCTCTTCAGATTCCCGTTTTACATTTGAATTGTCAAGTTATCAGGCAAAAGATAACGACATAGCTAAATGGATAAAAGAACCATCAGGAGTGATAACCCGGATGGTTTTTTTACTTTGCATACATTATGATCTATTCATTTGCATTCAGGATCCATATTTTCATCAGTACCATTACCCTTCTGGCTGGGATTGGTGCTGTTGTTATGTCTGTCCACGGATTGGTCAGGAAGCGGGACTATGGCAAAGCTGATAAGGGAGTATCCCTGGTTTTTAATGTGGCACTTTATTTCCAGCTGATTCTGGGCTTCCTGATCTACTACCTGCTTCGAACTGCTCTGGAAGGCCCCATGTGGGAGGTGCCGGATACACAGAATGATGCTTCCTTAAGGTTTTGGGCCATCGAACACATTGCTCTGATGATCTTCGCTCTTTTCCTGACCCAGCTGGGCCGTGTTTTTATTAAAAGATCAAAGGAACCTTTTCGAAAATTCAGAGCCTCTCTTTTTTATTTTGGCACTTCCCTGTTGCTGATCCTGTTCTCTGTTACCATGGCGCTTGTCCGGTAGACTCCGGGTGTATGTTCAGCCCAGGTTTGCCCTGACATGGGTGATCATCCAATCCACGATCTTCTCGTAATCGTAATCGGGCAATCCGTCCTCCCACTGCTCCAGGGAATAGATCCCGGTGAAACCACCCTCTTCCATGATTCTTACACAGCGGTCAAAATCAAACCCGGTATGCTCATAGTTCTTGTCATACCCGTGGGTTTTGGCTGATACCAGAAGGGTATAGGGAGCAATCATTTCCAGGGCCTCATATTTATCAGTGGTCTCCGGGTAGTTCCCAAAGTCGGCCAGCAGGCCAAAATGATCCGTTCCCACTTCCTGGGCCACTTTCAAATGATTCTCGGGAACCGACATCAGATCAAAGTGGTTTTCGCAGAGTAGAGTGATGCCTCTGGATTTCGCATATTTCACCAGTTCATTAGTGGATTTGATCCCTTCCTTCAGGGAATGCTGCATAAAGCTGCCCCGAACCATTTTTGCTCCCAGGAAGGCTCCCACATCGATCCACTCTTTGATCTCCGCGATGGCAAGAGCACTGTTTTCGTTTTCCGGATCAGACATGTCCTTGCCTGGCGTATCTACCTGAATATTGATCAGCCTGCACCTGTTCTTGTCCAGGGCTTTTTTCAGATCATTCAGATAGGAGGTCTCCCGTGATTCAAAATGCTCCGACCAGAATTCGGGTTGATGGATGCCAAACCTGTCCTGGTAATATTCCGGGATTTTTTCGAGGCTGAGCACATCCCCTGAGGCATCCGGATTGGTGCTCAGAAAGCGGTTCCGGAATACCACGGTGGTCAGGCCGATCCGTGACATGGAATCACTTCCGGCACAGGCTGTAAAAACAGAAGGAGCTGCAAGCAATACACCTGCAGCTACTCCTGTATTCTGAATAAAACGACGTCTTTTCATGTTATTGCTTTAGCGTAATGATGCTTTACTTAAAGTATGTTCCGATATTTCCACATCGAATTGGATTTCATCTATGATAAATTCCGTCCCGGCACCTTTTTTCAGCATGTCCTTAAAGGTCATTTTCCCGGGATACCAGCGCGAACCATGTTGGGTTATATTGGATAATTCAGTCTTTTTCAGAAGCTTTCCACTTTTTGCATAAAGTTCTTCTTTAAGAGGAATATAGCGAGTTTTGTCCACCCATAGTTTACGCATCTGGTAGGCCACATCTTCTTCCGTAGCCTTCATTTCCACGATCCAGCAATCGGCTTCTCCAATGATTTCCTCGCCTGTCACCCCTGCATCGTACACATCGCTCAACTTCCGGTCGTCCATCATGTCTTCATAGCTCAGGTCAGAGCCCATCACCGATTGACGCATCATATGTCCGGAAATCTGTATGGTCCGGTCGGTTGAAGGGGAGAAGATCCAGAGTTTGTCATCCAATTTCAGCATTTTGGTTCCCTTTTCCCGGGCCGGTGCCAGGTATTCCGTAAAAGAGGATTCCCCCTGGCCCCAGCTCTCTGATTCTATGGTCCGGGAAGAGCGGGGACCATGAATAATCATCTTGGATTTTACATACCTGGTTTCGGCCGACATGTTGGCATCGATCCGGTCCAGGATTTCCTTACCCGTCGGCTGTGCCCATATTGAACTTGTAAATAAAGCAATCAGGGCTGCTATCTGTATTTTTTGTTTAAAGTGTATCATGCCTGTAATTCTTTAAAGAGTTGTGCTGTTTTCCGTTTGAAAATCCCAATTCCTGCCAGGGCAGTTCCCATGGCGGTGGCAAATATTCCCGGGATGAATCCGATATAATAGGCTTCCGGAGTGATGTGGGCTCTCATTACACTTTGCATCATCATACTTGAGTTGCCCATCATTCCTCCAATGTCAATCCCTTTGCTTAGAAGGGATGCAAACAGGAGGCCAAAGGCGGTACCTACAACAGAACCAGCAATGCCTATAAAAATGGATTCGGTGATCAGACTGCGATAGATATGCCTTTTTTCTTCTCCAATTGCAATTCGCAGACCCATTTCTCCATAGCGGCGAAGACCTCCCAGCAAGCCAGAGTTCCATAGTACGATGGCCATGGCGAACAGGAAGATGCCTATAATAATGCTTCTGAAGTACTCCACCATGTCCAGGTACATGGTCATGGTGCCCTGTTCACGAAGGGACTGCATCACCGGGGAAAACTCATCAGAAGGGTCTGTATATTTATCGTTAAAGGCTAGGGATATTGCTCCGGCCTGGAGGTCATCGTATTCTCCGTCGGGCAGGAAACCCAGGATCTCACCGGTGGCATCCTGCATATCCAGGGCCAAACGGATGCTGTTGATGTCTGCCACCATGCCTCCACGGTCCAGAGCCGTTGCTCCGAATTTAATGGTTCCACAAACAGTAAAATTAGTTATGGACATGGCACCATACATGGTGGTGCTGATCAGGGTCACCTGATCGCCCGGTTCAACTTCCAGCTTGTATGCAAATTCATCGCTTAGCAGGATTTCGTCTGTAGATTGAATCAAGCGTCCCCGGATCAGGGATTTTTCCAGGTTCAGGCGCGCTTTTTCCCTGCTATCAGGTGAAAGCAGGTCAACAGCCATTCCGCCGCCGGGACCCTGGGCCTTGGTTTCCCCATTCTTATCTGGCGCATCCACAAGCCCCCCGAATTGAATCCGTTCCACCCATTCCATTCCGGGATAATCACCTGCCAGATTCTGGAGAATCTCTTCTGTACCTAAGAGGGCCAGATCATTTGGTGTCTGGTCCACGTTTTCGCTGTAGGCTTTGCTCATGACCTTCACATGCCCGGTGGCAAAGTTTGCATTAAAGACAATCATATCGCCTAACACGCCGGTCACCCAGCACTGCATCAGAACCACCAGGGTTACCCCGATGGCCACAACCAGAATGGGCATCAGACTTCTGGAGCGGTCCCTGAACAATCCTTTTATATAAAATCGTAACATAGTTGCTGTTTTTAGAATTATTGAATTTTACCACGTATGGCGTCATTGGGATTCATCTTGCTGATTTTCCTCGAGGGCATATAGCTGACAATAGTTGTGGCCAGCATGACCAGGATAATGGTGCCTATGACCAGCGCCAGGCTGTAGTAGGGATACATATGTTCTGCCGCAGCCATTCCAAACTCATCGGTACCTTCAGGCATCTTGATCCCGGACTTTTGAGTCCATAGAAGCAAGGGGAATCCATATACAGCCCCAAGTACCACGGCAAGGATGGCATGCATTCCTCCCTCCACTGTAAAAATACCCACGACCTGCTTCCGGGTCATTCCCATAGCGATATAGGTCCCGATTTCCCGCTGACGGCGAAATATCGAAAGTACCTGGGTGTCGAATACAGCAAGAAGCGCAAGGGCAAGGATGATGATGTAGAAGATGGAACCACCTACACTTTTCATCTGGATCATCTCTTCCAGCTCTCTAAAGAGGAAATCATGCCCTTTAAATTCCCAACCCGCAATACTAGTTTCATTTTCCGGCGCTTCGTTCATCACCACCAGGGAGGCTTCACCTTCCATTCCGGTGATTTTTTGAAGAGTCTTCAGAGAGATCCAAACCTGCCCCTGGTCCACCGCAGGAACCTGTGTTTTAAAGATACCTGTGATCTTTACCTCTGTGGCATCAAAGGTTCCGTTTACATCCCTCCAGCGGATCAGCAGGTAATCCCCTAATTCCAGTCCGGCTGATTTGGCCAGTCGTTGGCCTACAATGGAACTGATCTCTTCAGATTCAGGATCCAGTTGATCAGTTGGGAGTGAAAGGATCTTCTGTCGGGTGTCGATTCCTCTCAGCATCACTCCCATCATTCTTCCTTCGGGATAGATGGTGGCCTGGGTTATCAGGATTGGAACCGCATTACCCTTTGAAGCAAGAGCTTCTAAAGAAGCAGGTACCGGTGCATGCGCATCGGTCAGCGTCATGGCATCGTAGGGATCGTACATATTGTGCCAGTACTGTCCCTCGGCCACTTCCCAGGCTACGGTTTCGATCCGGGCCTGCCGGTCCCATCCCTGGTAAAGTCCGTTCATATAGATAATCAGCACATAGGCCAGGGAAAGGACAAAGACAATCAGCAGCGTCCGCAATCCTGCGCCCATGAGGTTTTTATATGCTAATTTAAATGCGATCATGGCTATCTATTTATTTATGTTCTCATCTGAAACAACCTTGCCATCTTCCAGCCGGATGATCCTTCTCAGGTATCCGATCACTTTCTCATCGTGGGTGGCAAATACAAAAGTGGTCCGCAACTCATGGTTCAGGTTCTCCATGGTCTGGAGAATGTGGTGAGAATTTTCAGCATCCAGGTTTGCTGTTGGCTCGTCGGCCAGTACCAGGTCAGGCTTTTTCACCATGGCCCTGGCAATGGCCACCCGCTGGCTTTCGCCGCCTGAAAGCATGGGGGGCCTGGATTTGATTTTATCTGTGAGTCCGACCCACTCAAGGGCCTCCAGCACCGCTTTCTTTCTTTCCTGCGCAGGCTGCTTTAGCAGAAGCAAAGGGAATTCAACATTTTCATAAACCGTATATACGGGCATCAGGTTATATGTTTGAAAGATAAAGCCTATACGTTGTTTTCTCAGGGCTGCCGCCACTTTTGGCGTCATGTCGGCTGAACTGGTTCCCAGGACTTCAGTCACTCCCAGTGAGGGATTATCAAGCGATCCCAGAATGTTCAGCAGTGTTGTTTTTCCCGATCCGCTGGGACCCACAATCCCGGTAAATTCTCCCTTTGCGAAGGAGAGGTTAATGCCGTTCAGTGCAGTGAATTCGCCTCCGCCAATGGGAAACCTTTTTACCAGGTTCTCGATGGAGATAATGCTACCGTTTTTCATTGTTTCGAATTTAGTGGTATGTGATATTAAGTTCTCGGTATTCAAAGGGTTTTCATTAATGATTAAATACAGCCATCAATTGGAACCCCCAACCGCCATACAGGCTGGTGCGGGGATCCACATTGTAGAGATTGTAGGAATCGGGATTCCAGAATCCCATCAGGTAAAAACTCCATTTATCGTAGGCCACGCCCCAGTTAATGAAGCGGTAAAAATCATTGTTGGTAAAGTCGTAGAACAGCATGGCACTCACATTATGAATGATGTTGATCGGGTAGGTAGCTGAAAGCAGTCCAAATGCAAGTCCCTCATCATTTGCGAAGGGCCTGTCTCCCTGCAGGTAGCCAAATCCTTCGGCCATTATGCCCAAACCGTTTCCCAGGCCAAAGGTGTAGTCCATGCCCACATTGAGCATGGATTTATATTGCTGATCGGTATAGCTCAGATCCTGGTGGATCAGGGAAGCTTCGGCCCAGAGTCCCACCAGCAGATCAATCTTTGCATCCAGTGCGATCCTGTTTTCTGCGGCCTGCTCTCCCAGGGTAATGGAATCGGGCAGGACAGCAGTCGGATCGGCTGTCCGGTGATGGTAGGTGGCAGCCACCTCTCCGGTGTAAAGAGGAAGCTGAGCCCTGCCGCCAAATTCGATGCTGTTCTTAAGGGAGGGGATCAGCTCCCATCCTTTGGTTTTATCGTCCCCGTAGAGTCCCCATAACCAGATGTTGGCATTATTTAAAAAATAGTATCGTGCCAGCAGTCCATATACTCCTTCGGTAAGTTGCAGGGGATCCCTTGGATCCATATAGTCGAACCACATCAGTGGCCGGAACATCTGGGCAGATCCGAAATTAATTTTCTGCAATCCGGCTCTTAATTCAAACTGATCGCCTGAAAAACGCAACCACATGCGGTACATAGAAAGCTGCCTGTCTGTTGTTGTGCTGTCCCCCTGCCACATGGCACTTCCCCACAGGTTGGCTGAAAGTTCCCCGTCGAAACTGTATTTGCCGGCAGGAATGGAGAAAGACAGCTCGGGTATATACCTTAATCCCACCTGGGCCTGGAAGGGTTCGGCAGGATTCAGCGTGGTCCACCCAATGGCCTGCCCTTTGAAGCCCAGGGATTGAGCACTGACCTTGGTGAAAGGCAATAAGAGGATCAGGATGCCGGGTAAAAGAATCCTTGAGGATCGAAATATGGTTCTCTTTTTATCCATTTTTATTTTTCCCGCTCCAACATTCCGTAAAACATAAAACGTGTTAATTCCACCGCCAGGTCCTGGGGTTCATCGTAAAGTTCTAGGAGGGCTTTATCATGCTGGACCCAGTCCATCAGCTGGTTCAGGATAGCTATAATGAACTCCACTTTCAGGTCCTTGCGAATATCTCCGTTTTCCTGCGCCTTGCGGAAATCAGCCACAAATATTTGCAGGTTTTCATTGGACAGTTTCTCGAGGTAGGCAATCAGTTCCGGGTCGCCACTCTGCAGGTAGTCCTTGAAGAATTCACTGCTCATGGTATGGGTCTGCTCCCGTTTTAATTCGATCATACCAAGTACTTTTTCCGGATAGGGAAGGCCACTGTCCATGAGCTTCCTGTACTTTATGAGGCCGTCCTGCAAAATATCATCCATCAGGGTTTTTACCAGGGCCATCTTATTGGTGAAGTACTTGTAGTAAGTCATCTTGCTTACACCGGCCTCTTTACAGATCTCCTCAACCGTTACTCGTTTGAACCCGAACTTCCAGAAAAGCTTCTTTCCTGTCTTCAGGATCAGTTCTCTTTTTGGATTTGACTCATTGCTCATAACTATACGAATAATGTAATATAAAACTTCTTTCGTACAAATATACGGCATAAAATATACGATTGTCAAGAAAAATCGTAAAAATCGTACAGTTGAGCACAAAAAATCCCCGTCCGCTTCGACACAGACGGGGATGAAAACTATGTGCTAACCGTATTTATTCTCCGCTTTTTCCGTAGTTTGGAAGCACACGGGCACTGGGATCGCTCACATCGCAGTTCTCCCATTCCTTGTTGGGCATCCAGAAATCGGTAACCGCCTTGGAACGTCCCGGGAAATGGGACTCGAAAATATCACGGTACATTAGTGACTCCTTGGAAATGGGAGTGGCATGGGTGTATTTGAGCTCAGCATCCATCAGGTCGTCATCACTATACATTTCCTCGGCATAGGCTTTCAGGTTGTCCACCACACTATGACCCACTGCATCTGAAAAAGCTGCTTTTTCCCTGTATAAAATGTCATGTGGGAGATAATCTCCTTCAAATGCCATACGCAGCAGATATTTGCCTACACCGGTGAAGTTCATCTTCTTTTCAGGCGGGATACTCATGACATACTTCACAAAATCCAGATCCCCGAAAGGAACCCTGGCTTCCAGTCCATTGGAGGAGATGCTGCGATCGGCTCGCAGAACATCATACATATAGATCTCCTTTAAGCGCTTTTCGGCTTCCTGCTGGAAGGCAGAGGGGGAAGGTGCAAAATCGGTATACTTGTAGCCGAAGATCTCATCGCTTATTTCGCCGGTCATCAGTACCTTGATATCCGTGTTCTCGCTAATGTATTTGCTCACCAGGAACATTCCCATGGAAGCCCTGATGGTGGTGATATCATAGGTTTCGATGTTATAGATCAATGTGCTCAGCGTATCGAAAATATCCTGTTTGGTAAAAAGCACCTCTGTATGATCGGCCCCCAGGTAGTCCGCAACGATGCGTGCATACTTGGTATCGATGGGATCCTTATCAATTCCCACGGCAAAGGTGCGGATGGGCTTATCCATCATTCGTGCAGCAATGGCACATACCAGGCTGGAATCGAGCCCTCC
>JAYEOJ010000420.1:0-10376 GCA_034722835.1 Bacteroidota bacterium
TCACCAGGTGGAAAGCAGGGTAACACTGACTCCCGAGGCAGTTGAAATCCTTAGCGGACACGGACATGAGGTTTTGCTGGAGGCGGGTGCAGGAAAAGCTGCCAATTACCTGGATACGGATTATTCTGAACGAGGCGGATTCATTTGCGACAAGCGTGAGGAAGTATTCCGTGAGAGCGACGTTATCCTGAAAATTAATCCCCCTACTAAAGAAGAGATCGGATGGATGAAAGAGCGACAGGTCCTGCTGTCCTCCTTCCAGGTCTTTACACATTGTGAAGAGGACTATATCCGGAGCCTGATGAGAAAAAAGGTGACCGCCATTGCTTTTGAAAAGATCCAGGACGAACACAACTGTTATCCTGCTGTAAGAAGTATGAGTGCCATAGCAGGAACCACCAGTATGCATATCGCAGCCGAGTACCTGAGTAATCAGCGAGGTGGCAAAGGAGTTATGCTGGGAGGGGTTACAGGGATTACTCCCACGGAAGTGGTTATCCTGGGAGCAGGTACGGTAGCTGAGTATGCAGTAAGAGCTGCCAGCGGTGTGGGTTCGGAAGTCAAGGTTTTTGATCATTCCCTGCATCGCCTGCGCAGGCTGCAGTCGGCCGTGGGACAACTGATACCCACCTCCATCTTTCACCCGAAGGTCATACTGAAAGCACTCCGGTCGGCCGACGTGGTTATCGGGGCCATCCGAAGGGAAGAAGGACAACCTGAATATTTTATCACCGAAGAAATGGTCAAGGAGATGAAAAAGGGATCGGTGATTATTGATATCAGTATTGATCGTGGGGGATCCATTGAGACTTCAGAACTCAGGACTCAGGTGGATCCGGTTTTTGTAAAGCACGGTGTAATCCACTATTGTGTTCCCAATATTGCATCCAGGGTGGCACGAACTGCCTCCATAGCTCTGAGCAATGTTTTTGCTCCCCTTATCCTGGGATTTGGCGAACTGGGTACAACCGGGAAACACTTGAAAGAGAATATTGGTCTGAGGAAGGGGGTCTATATGTACAATGGCATATTGACCAATGAAGCCGTTGGTCAACAGCTTGGGATCCCCTCCAGGGACATTGATCTATTGATGGCAGCGTTTTAAGAGAAACTATAAAGAAAAGGATGATGAACAGATATGTGTTGTTGGTGGCTCTGATCTTTGTATCGGCTGGATGTAAGATGTTGTTCGGACCCGATAAAAAGGGCGAATTCAGGTTGAGTTCGGAGAAGTCCGGAACGGAAACCTATTACCTGTATGGATATGCTTATGAAGACAATGAGTTTTACAGGTTTCCTTATGAGCAAGATCCACTTCCCGATATTATAAATGAAGGATTCAGGGTAATACAGGGAGAAGAAACCATTGAGTTGCCTGGTTTTAATACGCCGGGACGTGCCAATGGATTTGCACTGGTGGGTGAATTCACCAACCTGAACGACGCGGAGGATTTTTTTGATGGGTACGACAGGGTAGAAGATGGCCTTCAGTTTGTCCTTGAAAGTGATATTGTTGAGGAATTCCAGGTCTGGATACAGCAGACCTCGGCAGGCAATTACGTGAAATTGCTGGTAAAGGAGGCGGAATCCCTGGAAGGGGAAGTGGGTAATAAATACAGTGAGGTACTCCTGGAATATACCTATCAACCCAACGGATCAAGGGATTTTCCCAATTGATCTCCCATGTTTTTTCTATATTAGGACATGAATTTTGCACTTATTGGGTTTATCTTTTACCTGGTGGTGATCCTTGTGGTTGGATTCATCACCTATCACATCAACAAAAGTCATAAAGATTTTTTTATTGCCGGCCGGAAACTGAATCCCTGGGTGGTCGCATTTTCGGAGCGTGCTTCAGGTGAAAGCGCCTGGCTCTTGCTTGGTCTGCCCGGAGCTGCATTTGCATCCGGATTAATGGAATTCTGGACCGCACTGGGATGTGTAACGGGAATCATTTTTTACTGGTTTTTCATTGCAAGGGCCCTGCGTGTAGAAACGGAGCGAATGGGTGCCATTACACTGCCCACCTTCCTGGCCGCCAGATTTGATAAGGGGCAGCCGGCCATTCGGGTGCTGGCCACCTTTATCATTATTTTCTTCTTTATATTTTATCTCTCGGCCCAGTTTAACGGGGCAGGAAAGATCCTGAATGTGACCTTCGGACTGAAACAGTCCACCGGGATGATTATGGGGGCGGCGGTCATTATCTTCTATACCATGATGGGAGGTTTTTTTGCAGTAGCATGGACTGATATGGTACAGGGGATTATTATGATCGGCACCCTGGTGGTATTGCCCCTGGTCGGACTGGCAGAGCTGAAGGAGATTCATGGTGGGAACCAGGTTCTGGGTGATCTGGTAAGCACAGGGGGTCACCCTATACTTTCATGGACCGGGGGTAAGACAGGATGGGCGGCAGCTGCTTTAATTATCAGCGGACTGAGCTGGGCACTGGGATATATGGGTCAACCCCATCTGCTAACCAGGTTCATGGCTATCAGGAAAGCAGAGCAGATTAAGATTTCAAGGCGCATTGCCATTGCATGGGTCATCCCCGCTTTTTCCGGAGCGCTTATTATGGGAGTTGTCGGAGCTGGTCTCTACGAACCTGGGATGTTTGATGATATTGAGAAGCTGATGCCCCATCTGGCCAATGAGCTGTTACCCGCCTGGCTGGCCGGAATCTTTGTGAGTGGAGCCATAGCTGCCATGATGTCCACTGCCGATAGCCAGCTGCTGGTGATCAGCTCCTCCATTATTGAGGATTTGTTCCACAGGACACTGGGATGGAATGTGGGCGATAAGGCTTTATTAAAAGGCAGTCGCTGGATCACCATCGTGGTGGGATTAATAGGTTTCGCAATTGCATTGACCTCTGACAAACTTATTTTCTCCATGGTTTCCTATGCCTGGGCCGGACTGGGTTCCTCTTTCGGGCCCTTGATACTTTTGATGCTCACCTGGAAAAAGGTGACCTGGCAGGGAACCATAGCCGGGTTGCTTACAGGCTTTGTGACCACAGTAGTCTGGTCTGAACTGACCATGCTCGATGCGATGATCAGTGTTCGTTTTGTCTCTTGGGTCGTGGCCTTTCTTTCCGTCTGGCTGGTGAGTCTTTATACAAGGAAAAAACAATAGATTAACGCGTGACTCTGCTCTACAATATTGGTGTCCGTATCTACTGCTTGGTAGCCGTGATTCTCTCTCCATGGAAACGGAAAGCTAAATTGTGGGTGGAGGGAAGAAAGCACTGGTATGAAAAACTGAGTGCTGCCATGGAGCCGGATGAAAAGGTGATCTGGTTCCACTGTGCTTCCCTGGGCGAGTTTGAGCAGGGACGGCCCGTAATTGAAGAAATCCGAAAGCGACGACCGGAACACAAAATCCTGCTTACCTTTTTTTCACCTTCCGGCTATGAGAAACGCAAGGATTATGAAGGGGCAGATTATGTGATGTACCTTCCGCTTGACACCCGGCGCAATGCAAAAAAAATGCTGGACCTGCTCTCCATTGAGATGGTCTTTTTTATCAAGTATGAATTCTGGTACCACTTTCTGCATCAGTTGAACAGGAAAAAAATTCCGGTTTACCTGGCTTCAGGGAATTTCCGGCCCGGACAGCTTTTTTTCCGCTGGTATGGTCGATGGTACCGTCGCTTTCTGGCACTCTTTACTCATATCTTCGTTCAGAACAAGGATTCCCTTTCCCTTCTTGCAGGTATCGGGTATAAACATGTCAGCGTGGCCGGAGATACCCGCTTCGACCGGGTTCATGAACTTGTACAAACCCGGTTCAGCCACCCGGCACTGGAGGGTTTCAGCAAGGATTCCCCTGTCATTGTTGCAGGCAGCACCTGGGATAAGGATGAACAGCTCCTGGCACATGCATTTAAGGAACTATCCAATGAGCTGCACTTGATCATTGCCCCCCATGAGTTATCAGAGAGCCATATATGCAGTTTGCAGGAACGTTTTCCTGGGAGTGTCCTTTATACGGAGCTGAAAAAGGAAGTTCCTGAAGGGTGCCGGGTGATCCTGGTCAATACCATTGGCAAGCTTTCCTACCTGTACCGGTATGGACATCTGGCCTATATTGGAGGAGGCTTTGGCAAGGGCATACACAATATTCTGGAAGCGGCTACCTACGGACTGCCCGTTATATTTGGTCCCGAATACAAAAAATTTGCTGAAGCTGTTGACCTCTCGTCTCTGGGGGGTGCCTTTCCTGTCGGGAACGAAACCGAATTGTTATTCACCATTCGTCAACAATTGGAGAATTCTCAGCTGTTGAAAACCACATCTCAAATCGCTGCAAACTTTGTGTCTGAGCGGGTTGGAGCCACATCGGCCATCCTGGGAAAAGTGTGAATAAAATCTGAAGCGAATCTGCTTTAAAGTATCGTTACGAAGAGCTATTTCTTTCTATTTTCGGTGTACTGAAAAACCCATGAAATTCTCAATTTTTTCTTAACACTTTTTTAATGTGATCATAACAGTTAATATATATATTCGCACTCAATATTTAAACTAAAATTCTATGAAAAAAATGAAACGATTGGTACTCTCATTGGCGGTTGTGGCCATGTCAGTGGCTGTAATGGGCCAGGGAGTACTTACTGGAACAGTATTAGATGAAGAATCGGGAGGACCCCTGCCCGGTGCAAATATCGTTGAAGCAGGAACCACCAACGGAACCATCACCAGTTCCGAAGGTACCTTTGAACTGACTACGACTTCTCAGACTGGAGAAATTGTTATTTCCTTCCTGGGGTATAAAGTACAGACCATTGCCTTTAATCTTGCTTCGGCAACAGGCGTAGGGGAAGTTACCCTTATTATTGATGCTACGTCCATGGACGAGGTGGTGGTTACGGGATATGGTGTAATTGACGTGGCGAAGGACAGGGAAACTCCCGTGGCCGTTTCCACCATCAAATTGCCTGAAATTATTGCCAAGTCAGGGAACCAGGAATTTCCAGACATTATGAAAAACACTCCTTCCGTTTATGTTGGAAGTCAGGCAGGCGGTTATGGTGACTCCAGGGTCAATATCCGTGGTTTTGATCAGGTGAACCTGGCATTGCTATTCAACGGTCAGCCCGTGAACGGCATGGAAGATGGTAAGGTATACTGGTCCAACTGGCAGGGACTTACTGAAATTGCTACTGCAGTTCAGATTCAGCGGGGACTGGGATCGTCAAAACTGGCTATCTCCTCCGTTGGTGCTACCATTAACGTGGTGACCAAAGCGACCGATATGTATGAAGGCGGACGCTTAAGTGCCATGGTCGGAAACGACGGCTACATGAAATATGTTGGAAGCTATTCCACAGGAATAGGCGAGAACGGCTGGGGAGCCAGTATCCTGCTCTCTCACTGGCAGGGGAATGGTTACAACGATGGAACCCAGGGCCAGGGTCAAACCTACTTCTTTTCCGTTGGTTACAAACCTTCTGAAAAACATCAATTCAACTTTTCTGTAACCGGTGCACCTCAGTGGCACTACCAGAACTATACCAAGAGTCTTAGTTCATATGACAGGGATGGTGATGGTGAAATCACCAATGAAGAGCAGCGCTATAACAGCAACTGGGGGATGTATAAGGGTGAAGAGTACTCTCTCCGAGAGAACTTTTATCACAAGCCGGTGGCCAACCTGAACTGGGACTATTTCATCAGCGATAAATCAGCTCTCTCCGTAGTGCTCTATGGATCTACCGGAGCAGGTGGTGGAACCGGTGGTTATGGTAGAGGATATTACACTTACGATGATGACGGACAGCTTGACTTTGACCAGATCGAAGCCAATAACAGGGCCATTGTAAATGATGGTTCGGAAGACTGGCACATTCCCGGAAGAACCATTGGTTCCTATGGAGACAATGCTGCCGTTCGCCGTGCTTCCATGAACATGCACAGGTGGCTGGGATCAGTAATCAACCTCAACCATGAGATTAATGAAAACCTGAGCTTTAACGTGGGTGCGGACCTGAGGACTTACTATGGACAGCACTTCAGGCTGCTTGATAACCTCTGGGGACTGGACGGATACTGGGATGACAACTACAATGGTGACGGATTCCAGGAGCTATTCCCGGGTGGACAGGTATATACTCAGGAACATACTGCAAGCCCTTACCTCTTCTGGACAGACAGAAATCGTGAGACCGATGATAAACTGGACTATTTCAATAGCGAGCGCATCTCCTATATGGGGGCTTTTGGTCAGGTGGAATATAAGACCCAGAAGCTCTCCACCTTTGTTCAGGTGGCTGTTTCTACTCAGTCCTACCAGCGCTTCGATTATCATTCTTATTCAGATCCTGATGAGCAGATTTCCGAGAAGCTGCGTCATCCCGGATATAACATTAAAGCCGGAGCCAATTATAATCTGAATGAAAATCATAATGTATTTGTGAATGCAGGGTACTACTCCCGTCAGCCCTTCTTCGATGATCTCTTCCTGAACTATCGGAACGATGTGAACGAGTATGTCGGAAATGAAGGCGTACTGGGACTGGAAGCCGGATATGGATTCAGGAGCCCCTATCTGGACCTGGACCTGAATGCTTATTATACCTCTTGGACCGATCGCCAGATCCGCCAGTCACTTGACTTAGACGGCGACGGAAATCGAGATGAAGTAGCCCTTTATGAAAATGTGGCCGAGACCCACAGTGGTGTGGAGCTTGAATTTAATGCCAAGCCCGTTCGCAACCTGAACATTGGTGGTTTTGCTTCCATTGGTTTCTGGAACTTTGCCGGTGATGTCAATGCCCGTTTCTATGACGAAAACCGTAATCCCATTGGAGGAGATGATCAAACCCTCTACCTGGACGGTGTGAAGGTGGGAGATGCAGCCCAGACGAGCTTTGGTCTGCTGGCTAGCTATAAGATCATCAAAGGACTATCTGTGGATCTTGATTACCGTTATTATGATAGGCTCTATGCAGCCATCGATCCTGAAAGTTTCGATGAAGAAGATCATGATGGTTCCCTGGAGTTGCCTTCCTTCGGACTGCTGGATGGTGGAGTTTCTTATAAGCTCTATTTAAAGAATCGCAATAGCCTGAATTTCAGGTTTAATGCCAACAACATTCTGAATAAGCAGTTTATTTCACAATCTGATACCAACATTCATTCCGAAACCGGGGAAGATGAGTATCTGGGTGTGAATATGAACAACAGGGTATATTTCGGAAACGGATTTACCTGGAACTTCAGCATTGCCTATAGATTTTAACAAGGCAAAAGATTGATTTTTACAAGGGACGCTCCTGTTTTTGGAGTGTCCCTTTTTTCGTACCCGGAAATTAACACCCGGGATTCGATTTTTTTCCACGTCGAACGAAGATCAGCAATCCCGCATGAACAGTGGGATTGATAAAATGCAAGAAAAATCAGCATTCCCTGTAAATAACTGTAGGCTAGAAGAATACAAGGATATTTCACGTGTTTTTCCCCATGTTTTTCTCATCTATCTGCCTTTCATAGAGTTAGCTAAAACGTTAATTTCTTGTTGATAAATGGAATTAAAATCGGCCATTCTGCTATTGATTTCTTCTTAATTTCAAATCCGAAATCTGTATCAGTTTAGGACCCCGTTTTCATAACCTTTTTGTAAAAGAATCAATCGGTTTTTTTAGCACGTAAAGGGGGACTTTTTTCCCTCAGTTTTTGGGATAGATTTCATAACAGTCAGGTTTACAGGAGTATGCATGTTTGTTAACAGGTTTTAATAACTATGAACGAAAACCGGAGAACCATTGACTAATTTGTGTGTTTAAGAATGCACCAACCCTGAAGACTAAAAAAATTAAGTAGTAGAATGGCAGAAAAGGCAGTACCACAAAAGAACCTGATGTTTGTTGATCAAGCGCTCAAAGGAAAGAAAGATGCAGTAAAACCTGAGGGAGCAGAGCTGAAACAGACCTATGGTTTTGAGGAAGCCTTTAAAGCCTCACTGAAGTACTTCAAGGGAGACGAACTTGCTGCCAGGGTATGGGTGAATAAATATGCCTTAAAAGACTCTCAGGGCAAGATATATGAGCTGACTCCGGATGATATGCACCGAAGGCTGGCATCAGAGATTGGCCGTATTGAGCAAAAATATCCAAATCCCCTTTCCAATGAGGAACTTTTTGAGTTAATGCAGGGCTTCAAGTACATTGTGCCGCAGGGATCACCAATGACGGGGATAGGAAATAATTTCCAGATTGCAAGCCTTTCAAACTGTTTTGTCATAGGTCACGACGGGAAAGCCGATTCTTACGGCGGGATCATGAAAATTGATCAGGAGCAGGTACAGTTGATGAAGCGACGCGGGGGAGTGGGTCATGATCTGTCTCATATTCGTCCTTCAGGCAGCCCGGTACTGAACAGTGCACTTTCCTCCACCGGTGTGGTTCCGTTTATGGAGCGCTATTCAAATTCCACCAGGGAAGTTGCCCAGGATGGCAGGAGAGGAGCCCTGATGCTCAGCATTTCGGTAAAGCACCCCGATGCGGAACACTTTATTGATGCTAAGATGGAAACGGGAAAGGTGACCGGTGCCAATGTTTCGGTCAAGATCAATGATGAGTTTATGAAAGCCGTGGTGGAAGGCACAAAATACACGCAACAATACCCCATTGATTCGGATCAGCCCACCCATACCAAGGAAATTGATGCCGGTACGCTCTGGAAAAAGATAGTACACAATGCATGGAAATCGGCCGAGCCCGGAATCCTTTTCTGGGATACGGTTACCCGCGAATCAGTGGCCGACAGTTATGCCGATCAGGGTTTCAGGACCGTTTCAACCAATCCCTGTGGTGAGATTCCCCTCTGCCCCTATGATAGCTGCCGTTTGCTGGCCATAAACCTTTACAGCTATGTAGAGGAACCCTTTACAGCGGAAGCCCGGTTCAACTGGGAGAAATTCCGCAAACATGTGGGTCTGGCCCAGCGTATTATGGATGATATCATAGACCTGGAGCTGGAGAAGGTGGAAGCGATCCTTCATAAGATTTATGCAGATCCGGAGGATGAGGAGATTAAAAGAGTTGAGATCAGCCTGTGGGAGAATATCATGAAGAAGGCACTGGAAGGAAGAAGGACGGGTGTTGGAATCACAGCTGAAGGAGATATGCTGGCCGGCCTGGGACTGCAGTACGGAAGCGAGAATGCCATAGACTTTTCCGTGGAGGTTCATAAAACCATCGCCCTGGAGGCGTATCGTTCATCAGTGAGCATGGCCAGAGAGCGCGGCCCCTTCGAGGTATTTGATTATAATAAAGAGAAAGACAATCCCTTTGTAAACAGGTTGAAGAAGGAAGATCCTGAATTGATAGAAGCGATGAAACAGCATGGAAGAAGGAACATATCTTTGCTGACCATCGCCCCCACAGGGACCACCAGCCTGATGACACAGACAACTTCGGGTATTGAACCGGTGTTCCTTCCGGTATACAAGCGCCGCCGGAAAGTAAATCCCAATGACAAAGAGGCCAATGTAACCTTTGTGGACGAGGTGGGCGACAGCTGGGAGGAGTTCAATGTGTTCCACCACAACTTCCTGACCTGGTTAAAGGTGAACGGAATGGATCCCGAAGAGGTGAAGAATTTCAGTGATAGTGATGTGGAAGAGCTGGTTAAGCAAAGTCCGTATCACAAGGCGACCTCCAACGATGTGGACTGGATGAAGAAGGTAAAGATGCAGGGGGCCATTCAGAAGTGGGTTGATCACTCCATCAGCGTTACCATCAATCTGCCTTCGGACGCCAAAGAGGACCTTGTGGGTGATCTCTATGTGAAGGCATGGGAGAGCGGTTGCAAGGGGGTAACTGTCTATCGTGACGGTTCCAGGTCAGGTGTACTGGTGGCCAGTGACAAGAAAGAGGACAAGGAAACACAGTTCCCCATCAGGCGTCCCGTAGAACTGGATGCGGAGATTCTGAGGTTTAAGAACAACGAAGAGGACTGGATCGCCTTTATCGGTTTGCTGGAAGGAAAACCCTACGAGATTTTTACCGGCCGCAAGGAAGAGGATACCTTCCCCATCCCTTCCAAAGTCACCAAAGGAAAAATTCTGAAAATTAAAGGGGAAGACGGGGCAAAGCGCTATGACTTCCAGTATGTGGACAAGTACGGTTACAAGGTAACCATGGGAGGATTATCGCACCAGTTCAACAGCGAATTCTGGAACTATGCAAAATTGATTTCCGGTGTCTTGAGACACGGAATGCCAGTGGTGGATGCCATCAACCTGATTTCTTCGCTCCGTCTGGACAATGAATCAATCAACACCTGGAGCGCAGGGGTGGTCAGATCATTGAAAAAATACATTCCCGATGGCACCAAGGCCAAACCGGGACTAAAGTGTGAAGAGTGCAATTC
>JAYEOJ010000421.1:0-2557 GCA_034722835.1 Bacteroidota bacterium
CATTGCATCCGCTATTCTGAAGGAGCCCAGATCGGTAGGGTGTACCCCGTCGACGGTGCATTCATCATAGTCATCTCCCAACATTGTGGAACCGTCCAGGAAATAGATGTTTTTATCACCCGCAGTTTTTCTTTCTTCCACCAGATTTCGCTGAAAATCCCTGAGATGTATCCAATCCTTATACCCAGGACTGCCTGCTGTTGCACTGGCATACCGGATCTTGGACATGATCAGGATAGGCAGATCCGGATGTTTCTCCCTCAGAATATCCACAAAAGGTCCCAGGGTGTTTACAATGGTTTTACTGGCATTGGCTTCATAATCCAACACCATCATACGGGTATCCGGTATTTCATTGATCAAATGAGCCAGGGCAGGTTCTCCTCTTCCATTTCCGGAAAACCCCAGGTTCACAAACTGCACATCCAGTAAGCGGCTCAAAATATTTGAATAAGCCATGCCGGGTCTTGCCACACATCCCCCCTGGGTTATGGATGTTCCGTATATTACAATTTTTCCCGGAAGAGTAAAAGGTGGAGGTTCCTGTACCATGGATCCCTGCTCTACTCCGACCAATACCGAATTCACTCCGTTATAGAGCGGAAAATTGAGTGTGAAAGCATTTGTTTGTGGATCGTTCGTATTGAAAAGCTCTACCTGATACCGGATGGTATCGTGAGGGAAACGTGTAGTTCTTACATACCGTTGTACCGCACCGTTCCTGACATACAGGTCAAATCCGCTTTGACCGGTTGCCGGCATATGGTACATGCCCGATCTTTCCCTCAGTTCCACTTTAACAAATATCCTTTTACTGTCGCTCCTGAACCGTATTTGTCCCCCGGCGGTGTGATTGGCCAGCCCGTCAACTGCACTACGTATTTCCCAGTTTGGATTCACCGGTAAGCGCCTGTATACGCTATCCTCTTTGATCCATTCAAACCCTGAAAGTTCAAAAGGCTCTTCCCTGGGATCAAACCAGACGATCCCATCAGCATCAGCCTTTTTCAAGCTCATGTTTGGATCCAGTTTTTGTGAAGTTGGCTCCTGAGCAAATCCTGTAGCCTGCATACCCAGGATTATCAATATCATGAAAAAAGGCTGTGGAATATGGGTCATATCAGAGTTATTTAAGTGTCTGTATGTTTTATAAGTTCTTTGCCAGTCCGGGATACATCCTGACAGCATTTTCGTAATAGATCTTTCTTAGCACCGGTTCCGGGAGTTTTAATCCCTGATATGTTTTCACCTTGTCATCCTGGGTCAGCATCCTGTCCGTTGTAAAGTACTCCCAATCGTTTAGCCAGATCCTCTCGAGAATATCCTCTGCCCTTGCAGCACTTGAACTGCCAGAGAAATCACCCCTGAATCCGGTATCTGTTCCGTACAGTAAGCGGTCCTGATACCTGATGAAAAAGCTGCGTACCTTCTCCCTATCCTGTATTTTAAAATGGCATATGCGTTCTGCCATGTCCACCGACATATTCGGAAACCTGTCCAGCGTTTTTGCCAGCTCGTCCACATTCCATTCCAGGCTCCCCAGGTGGCAGCCAACATACCGCAGACCGGGATGTTTCTCCAGCATGCGGTCCCTTGCAGCGTTCAGAGCTTCGTACGAAGGGTATTCGGGATGCAGGTACATATGATACTGCGGGTTGCTTGCAAAATAGCTGCTGTCTCCCCGGACCGTCATCTCATCCAGCGGAAGCCAGCAGTTCCTGGGCTCACCATTATGATTGACAAAGGTCATTCCCTGCTCTTCTACAAAATCCAGTATGGGATCAAACCGTGGATCATCGATCATAAGAAAGCTGCTGTCGGTATCCCGGAAAGTCATGCCGATATCTTTCCAGAGTTTCAGGGCAATGGCCCCCTCGTCAAAGCTTTTCCGAAGCCAGTTGATGGTCTTTTCCTCCCAGCCCTTTTCCCCGAATCCGTCCATGGTAAAGGTGGTTGCAAATCCGATGGTCCCGGGATGTTTTTCATGAAGGACCCGGGCAAACCCGAATTCCACATCAATTTCGGGTTGAGCAACCGACCTTGTGACCAGTGTGATCATCTTCAGATTATTCTCTTCCACAAGCTTCACAAAAGAGTCATCGGACGTTTCCAGGTGCACATGCGCATCAATTTTCGGGAATGTTTTAAACTCGGGGACCTGTGAACACCCCATCAGCAATACAGCAAACAAAAGCAGGTACTTTATCATCTTCCTTTTTCTTAGTTTAATGGATTGGAATAATCATTCTACAGGCTGAGATCTATGGGCGGCCGGTCTTCCCATTTGCCCCTGGTAAAATCAGGAAAGGGTACCGACTGGCCCTTATTGGCCACCGACATCTCGGATAATGGTGAAACGGCGCTGCTGCTTACAGAATCGTACACATCGAAAAATGGCATTTTCTTTTCACGCAGGGCTTTTATCAGCAAATGCCAGGTCAGCGGTGTGGCTCTTCCCTGGTTCCCATGGCCCCGGAGAGCTTGTTCTCTGGGGGCAGGATGGTAGTTTTTTACCAGCGGGTGCTGGTACTGTTTGAACCATTTTTCGGCTTCTTCC
>JAYEOJ010000422.1:0-10300 GCA_034722835.1 Bacteroidota bacterium
ACAGGCTGCTGATCCTGAATATGTAAGTGATGTTGAAGCAGTGAGAGAAACAGATCCGCTGGCTGTTCCTGATCCTGCAAGCGATGTGGTGGCCGAGCTGCTGCCGGATAGCGCCGGGGATCTGCCCACCGATCCATTCCAATTTATGGAGGAGGAAAAGAAGAGGGATCCCAGGTGGATGGTTGGGGCTGCAGTTTCACCCCTTTACAGTTATCGTGATGCAGAGGCCGTGGCCATGTCCTCCAACTCTGGCGAATCGGGACTCTTATCTTATTCCACGGGAGTCCATGTGAGTTACAGGAGAAATTCAAGGCTGGCCTTTGAAACCGGGATTTACTACAATAAAACCGGGATTGCCATCGGGGCTCCCGGCATCAAGATATTCAGCCAGAGACAGGACAATATGGTCTTTGGGATGGGTACAGAGCAGGCCGAAATCACCACCATGAATAACTCGGTGGGAAATATTGTTGCCTATTCCGGTGATATTTATATGAATGGCTACCTGGTAAATGCGGAAAGTGGACCTGAAGCCTATAACAATGTTGTGGCGGATGATGCAGAGGCTCCTGAAACCGGAATTGAGCAGCACCTGGATTACCTGGAATTGCCTTTTAACCTGCGGTATTCAGTAATTGACCGTACCATAGAATTGCAACTGGTGGGAGGGATGAGCACCAACTTCCTGATTAGTAACTACGTGACCATGGAAGGTCCCTCAGGCCAGGAAGAGATTGGTTATCTTTCCAATGTTAATACGGTTAATCTATCCGGGAATGCAGGATTGGGAATGATCTATCATGTGGGTAGGAAATTTAGTTTCCTCCTGGAACCCAGGTTCCGGTATTTTCTCAACTCAGTAAACGATTCCTCCCTACCATCCACCAGGCCCTATTCGCTTGGAATTTATACGGGTCTGAGTTACACCTTTTAGAAGCTTTCACTTCATTCCTTAGCAGAATGGAAACATTTCAGTAATTTTGTTCGTTACTGTTGAAAAGGGTATTCATTATATGGAGATTGAACATGGACAGGGGAGAAAAAAGCAGTAAGGCCTTACATTATCTTTTCATTATATTATTTGTAGTAACGGGAATCCTGGCAATTGGCCTGGCTACGACGGGATATACCGGAATCGGAGAAGGTTCTGTTGAACCTGATAACAAAGAATCATATGCGGTTTATGGTGTGGATATCCCGGACCAGGTAAGCTTTGCAGGAGAGCCGGTTCCCCTGGACCTGTTTGATGTCAGAGAAGCCCTGGACAGGGAGCTGCTTTCCAATACTTATTTTCATTCTCAGACCATCCGCCTGATTAAAATGGCCAATCGCTATTTTCCCCTGATTGAACCGGTATTGAAAAAAAACCTGGTTCCGGACGACTTTAAATACCTGGCCCTGGCCGAGAGCGGACTGACCCAGGCGGTCTCCCCGGCCAAGGCAGTCGGATTCTGGCAATTGCTGAAGGGAACTGCCCAGGAATACGGGCTTGAAGTTGGAAGCGAAGTGGATGAACGCTACCACATAGCCAAATCCACAGAAGTCGCCTGTCAGTATCTGATTGAGTCCTACCAGAAATATGGCAACTGGACCATGACTGCAGCTTCTTATAATGCAGGCCGGAGGGGAGTGGACAGGCAGATTGAGCGTCAGAAAAAGGATAACTATTACGATTTGCTGTTGAATGAAGAAACGGCGAGGTATTTATTCAGGGTGGTGGCTTTTAAGCTTATATTTGAAGATCCTTCGGCCCATGGATTTACCATATCTGAAAAGGATCTTTACCCCGTCATTCCTGTTTATCCGGTTGAGGTGGACAGTGCCATTGCTAACTTTGCCAATTTTGCAGAAGAGTACGGGTGCAATTATAAAATTCTAAAGTACCTGAATCCATGGTTGAGGGATAACAAACTATCCAATCCCTCGCATAAGAAGTATGAGATTCTCATTCCGGAGAATGGCTATCGCCGGCCGGATGCGTGGGAGCCGAACCAATAGTGGCAAGTAATAGCGTGAGCAAGGAAGAGCAGAAAATAGAAGTGCTGGGTGCCCGGGTGCACAATCTGAAGAATATCGATGTCAGTATTCCACGTAACAGGTTAACGGTCATTACCGGCTTGAGTGGTAGTGGTAAGTCGTCCCTGGCTTTTGATACCATCTATGCCGAGGGCCAGCGAAGATACATTGAGACCCTCAGTGCCTATGCCAGGCAATTTCTGGGGAGCATGGAACGTCCCGATGTGGATAAGATTACCGGCCTGAGTCCCGTCATCTCCATCGAACAGAAAACTACCAATAAAAATCCAAGATCAACCGTGGGGACAGTCACTGAAATCTATGATTTCCTGAGGCTGCTCTTTGCAAGAGCCTCCGATGCATATTCCTATGTGACGGGCGAGAAGATGGTAAAGTATACAGAGGAACAGATCCTGAATATTATCATGGAGGCTTTTTCGGAGAAGAAAATCTATATACTGGCCCCGGTGGTGAAGGGGAGGAAGGGCCATTACAGGGAGTTATTTGAACAGATCCGGCGAAACGGTTATATCTACGCACGTATCGACGGGGAAATTGAAGAGCTTGTACCCGGAATGCGCATCGACCGTTATAAAAATCATGATATTGAGGTGGTGGTTGACCGGCTTTCGGTCAGGGAAAAGGACCGGGACCGATTGAAGAAGTCCCTGTCTGCTGCGTTGAAACAGGGCAAGGGGGTGACCATGATTCTGGAGAAGGATGGGAACGATCCGCGCTACTTCTCAAGCCAGCTGATGTGTCCCACTTCGGGAATCTCATACAATGAACCGGCTCCGCACAGCTTTTCTTTTAATTCACCTCAGGGAGCATGTCCACATTGCAACGGATTGGGCACCATCAATGATGTGGACATCCGGAAGATTATTCCGGATGATACAAAAAGCATACGTAATGGCGCAATTGAACCCCTGGGTAAATACAGGAACGCGCTTATTTTCTGGCAAATGGAGGCCATTGCCTCCAAATATGATTTTACCCTCGATATGCCGGTAAAGGAGATTCCCGAGCAGGGCCTGCGTTGTATTCTTTTTGGCTCTGAGGAACCATTGAAGCTTCAGAACACTCCCCTGGGAGCAAACTCCAACTATTTTCTGAGTTTTGAGGGGATTATCAATCACGTACAGAACATGGCAGGTGAGGGGAACGGCAGCAACGGAAAGCTTCAGGTAAGGCAGTTCATCAAGAAAGTAACCTGTCCGCACTGCAACGGGAAGCGACTCAAATCCGAAATGCTATACTTTCGTATCAATGGAGCAAATATCACGGAATTGTCTGCCATGGACATTGGGGAACTTGCAGAGTGGTTCAGCCATATTGAAGAACATCTGAGTGAACGTCAGAATATTATTGCAAGGGATATTCTGAAAGAGATTCGGAGCAGACTGGGATTTTTGCTGGATGTGGGTCTTAACTATCTCTCCCTTCAACGAAGTGCCCGTTCCCTTTCGGGGGGGGAGAGTCAGCGAATCCGGCTGGCTACCCAGATTGGTTCCAGGCTGGTCAACGTGCTGTACATCCTGGATGAGCCCAGCATTGGTTTGCATCAGCGGGATAACCGGAAGCTGATCGCATCACTTCAGAATCTTCGTGATCAGGGGAATTCTGTCATTGTTGTGGAGCATGATAAGGAGATGATCCTCTCTGCCGATCACATTGTGGACCTGGGTCCGGGAGCCGGCCGGCTGGGGGGCGAGCTGGTTGCAAGTGGGACACCGAAACAGATCCTGAAGGGCAGGACCCTGACTGCCGAATACCTGAATCTGACCAGGGAGATTGTTGTTCCGCGGGAGCGAAGGCCCGGAAACGGGGAGCATCTGTTGCTTGGGGGAGCGTCCGGAAACAATTTGAAACACGTGAGTGTGGCCTTCCCTCTGGGAAAATTTATCTGCGTTACCGGTGTCAGCGGCAGCGGCAAATCGACCCTGATCAATGAAACCCTGCAGCCCATTTTTAGTCAGAAACTATACAAATCAAACAAGGATCCCCTGCCCTATGAATCACTGGAGGGACTCGAGCTGGTGGATAAGGTGATTGAAGTGAACCAGAGTCCCCTGGGCCGGACGCCCAGATCAAATCCGGTGACCTATACCGGAGTATTCAGCGATATCAGGAAGCTGTTTGAGCAGACACCCGATGCCAGGATCCGTGGATACAAGGCGAGCAGGTTCTCATTCAATGTAAAGGGGGGCCGTTGTGAAACATGTGGGGGAGCGGGGGTACAGACCATTGAGATGAATTTTCTGCCGGATGTATATGTGCGCTGCAAAGCATGCAATGGAAGACGCTATAACCGGGAAACACTGGAAGTCAGGTATAAGGATAAGAATATCAATGATGTGTTGAAAATGACCATCAACCAGGCGGTGGAATTCTTCGCCAGCATTCCATCCATTCTCAGAAAACTGAAGACCCTGCAGGAAGTTGGATTGGGGTACATCCGGCTGGGACAGCCATCCACCACACTTTCGGGTGGTGAATCCCAACGTGTGAAGCTCTCTGCTGAACTTGCGAAGAAGGATACGGGAAAAACCCTTTATATCCTCGATGAACCCACGACCGGACTTCATTTTGAAGATGTCCGGGTCCTCCTGGAAGTAATTGCCAGGCTAGTGAATAAGGGAAATACCGTGATTATGATTGAACACAATATGGATGTCATTAAGGTGGCGGATCATATCATCGACCTGGGCAGGGAGGGTGGAAGTCTTGGAGGGAGCATCCTGGCCGAAGGAACCCCTGAAGAGGTGGCCGGGGTAAAGGATAGCTATACCGGTAATTTCCTGAAGGAGGAACTGCTTCCGGGATAATTTGGCTACATTGTTCGTGTGAAAAACTGAGTGAAATGACTGGAAACGAAGATAAGATCAAGAAGGCCTTTAGGCAGAAAACCTGGAACGAAATAAAGTCCTCCGATTCATGGCAGATTTTTAAAGTCATGGCAGAATTTGTGGAAGGATTTGAAAAAATGGCATCCATCGGTCCGTGTGTATCCCTGTTTGGATCAGCCAGAACAGATCCAAAGAACAGGTACTATATTCTTGCCGAGGAGATTGCCTATAAGTTAACCCAGAGCGGTTACGGGGTAATCACAGGTGGAGGGCCTGGTATCATGGAAGCCGCCAATAAAGGGGCCATGCGAGGCGACGGAGTCAGTGTTGGAATGAATATCGAGCTTCCCCATGAGCAGGGGGCCAATCCGTATATTGATCCGGATAAACTGATCACCTTTAAGCACTTCTTTGTGAGGAAGGTCATGTTTCAAAAGTATGCACAGGGCTTTATCGTATTGCCCGGCGGCTTTGGGACATTTGATGAATTCTTTGAATCGGCCACTTTGATTCAGACTGGAAAAATTGGCAGATTTCCCATTGTACTGGTGGGTTCAGAGTTCTGGAACGGCCTGGTAAGATGGATTGAAAAGGTGGTTCAGGAGGAGCAGAGAAACATCAGCCCGGAAGATTTTGATTTATTTACTGTGGTGGATACAGCAGAAGAGGCAGTGGATGTGATTAATAAATTCTATTCAAAATATTTGCTGAGTCCGAATTTCTAGCACCGGATCTTGCTGCAGTGTTAGTAATTACGGAGATTGTTTGAGAAATAAATTTGTACATTGTATCGGAAATTAACCCTTTGCATGATGAAATACATGACTCATTGTCTAGCCCTTGTTTTACTATCCCTGGCATTTTCGCTTAGCGGACAGGAGGTTGAGTTTTCCATTGATCATCCGGTAAGTGTGAATGCAGGAGAAGATTTCACGGTTACCGTGACCATCAGAAAGGGCTCATTAACAGACTATTCCAGATTTTCACAGGATCTGCCGCTGGGTCTTTCTGCTACCAATGTAAGTGCTCCCAATGCAGATTTTAGTTTTGATGAACAGCGAGTGCGGATTATCTGGCTGAAGTTGCCGGAAGCCAGTGAAATTAAGGTGTCTTATCTGGTATCGGTTGATCGCAGGCTTAAAGGAGCATTTTCTCTGGGAGGTGTCTTTGCCTATGTTGTTGAGGATGAACGCAAATTTCTGAATATTGATAAGCCAAAAAGCATTGCGATTGTTCCCAATAGGTCCATTAACCAGGCAGAGATAGTGGATATTAAAGATTTTAAAGGGGGAACGGCTCCGGTGGCTCCTGTTGAGGTCACCGCGAGCGGGGGTGAGCCTTTTGCCATGGTTATTCGTCAAAGACCTGAATTACTGAACACCGGCGGCTACCGGGTGCATTTGTTGATTAATAATCCCGGTGGGAGCAAGTATGCCAAGGTGGAAGAGACGATACCATCGGGATACCTGTTTGAGGAGGTGAATTCTAACGAGGGATTTGCTTCCCCTGCAGCTTCTTCAGTGAAGTTTATCTGGATGAAGTTGCCGGAGCAATCAGAATTTGAGGTGGTATACAGATTGGTTCCAAAGCAGAATGAGCCCCAGGGCAATATGGTGATCGAAGGTTTGTTTACGTATACCAATGAAGATGATAACAGGGTTGTGGAGATTGAAGAGATGGACGTAAATTTGGGTGAGTTGAGCTCCGGCCAGAAAAGAGAGCTGCTTGCAACGGGAAAAGTCCCTCAGGCTTCCAGAACCACTCCGCCCGAAAGGACTGAGACCAGACCTCCTGTCACCACTACGGATATGGGAAATGCTTTGGGCAGAACCATTGCCAATACAAAGGTGCTTAACAAGGGTACTGGAGTTTATTTCCGGGTCCAGCTGACAGCCAACCTGACTGCTTTCGATGCCAAGACATTATACCGTGAGTTAGGCGTGCAGGAAGAGGTGCTTGTTGAGCAGCATAATGGCTACTATAAATATACAATAGGGCCGTTTCAAACCTATGAGCAGGCGGAATCTTACAGAGGAAGAATAGAGAGATTGCCTGAAATAGAGGGCGCCTTCGTGGTTGGGTATAGAAACGGAAACCGTGTTTCCGCCGGATCAATCAGATAAGAATACCCTAATCAGCAGGTCTCCTTGCATCGTCTACACTCATACCGCTTCTTACTTCTTTTCCTGACCATGACTCCCTATTTAGTGCAGGGCCAGGAAATCGATTATGATTCTTTGCTTCAACGGATCGATACAGTTGAAAATCCGGTATATAAACCGGTCGTCTCCTTCTCATACGGCGTGCTGAATTATTATGGAGATGTACGCAACAGCTTTACCAGTCCGGTTATTGGGGATAATGCCATGGCCATTAACCTTTCCACCTTTGTGGACAGAAAGCACAATTTCGTTGGGAATTTCTCTTTTCTGATTGGAAACCTGAGTGGCAATTCCTATGATCACAGCGACCTGAGCAGAAACCTGAATTTCAAGACATCGATCACCTCCATCGGGGCAAATGTGGAATACAGATTTGGCCATCTCCTTGACAAGGATGCCCTTGTGAGGCCCTATCTCTCCCTGGGGGCAGGGATATTAAACTTTAATACCAAAGGAGACCTGGTGGATGATAACGGGCAGACCTATTATTACTGGTCGGATGGAAGCATAAGGGATGCCCCTGATGCGCAATCAGGGGCTCTTCCTCTGTACCGGGACTATAATTATGAAACGGATCTTCGTGATCACGAGCAGGAAGAGTATGGACTGGGGGACTACAGTCAGACTGCCCTTGCGTTTCCCGCAACTGCCGGATTCCATTTTCGGATCAGCAACCGTGCTTTCTTCAGCCTGGGCCTCTCCTATTATTATGCATTGACTGATATGCTGGATAATGTGGCCTATGAGGGAACCAGCATTCAGGGAAATAAGGGGAACGATAGCTTTTTCTACTCCCATCTGGCACTTCACTTTGACCTTTTCTCCGATCCAACCACAAGAACGGTGGAACTATTATATGCCGATATTGAGTTCGATGAGTCCTTGTTTGATGATGAAGATGGGGATTTTATTCTGGATGTGACGGACCGTTGTCCCGGCACTCCCTATGGTGTAGAAGTGGATTCAGTTGGATGCCCGCTGGATGGCGATATGGACGGGGTACCCGACTATCGTGATCTGGAGCTTTTTACAGCACCGGGTGAATGGGTAGATGATCAGGGCGTAACCGTATTTGAAGAAGAATTTCTGGCAAGCATGGAGAAGCGGAACAATGCCATGCCCCGGGAAGGAGTGGAGGAATATATGAGCATTATCAGCGGAGGATACAGGCTGGCCTCGGAGGTGGAGATCCCTGAAAAATTCCAGTCGTTGGATGAAGACGGGGATGGAACCCTCTCCTTTGAGGAATTGATGAAGGTCATTGATCAATATTTCGATGGTCAGCTGGACCTGGAGGACCTCAGGCAGCTTTATGATTTCTTCTTCTCCCAGTAAGAAAAGGATTACTTAATTTTCTGAATGCGATCCAGCTGGCGCTGGGCATCTTTTCTTTTGATGGTTTCCCGCTTATCGTATTCCCGTTTTCCCCGGGCCAGGCCAATCTCCAGTTTTGCATAACCGGAGTCCGAAATAAACAGCTTAAGCGTGACGATGGTCAGGCCGCTCTCCCGGGTTTTTCGCTGCAGCTTCTTTAGTTCGTGACGGGTCATCAACAGTTTCCTGTCGCGTCCGGGCGCGTGTTTGTTGAAACTGCCCCAGGCATATTCTGCAATTTGCATGCCCCTGACAAAGAGTTCGCCATTCTGGAACAGGCAATAGGACTCTCCCAGGCTCACCTTCCCCAGACGGATCGATTTGATCTCCGTTCCCTGAAGTTGAATTCCGGCCACGTACTTTTCCAGGATTTCATAGTCGTGGTAAGCCTTCTTATTCCTTATGTTGATTGCATTCACCCTTGCCGTTTTTACCTTCCCAAAGGTATAAAAAAGGTATATTTGACCTCACACGGATGGAAAATGATTGATCTTGTAACTGTCCTGGGACATACAGCAGCCGGGAAAACGGCCTTCGCGGCACAACTGGCAGCCCGCCTGGGAGGGGAGATTATCAGTGCCGATTCACGGCAGGTTTACCGTGGGATGGATATCGGGACCGGTAAGGATTATCAGGATTACGTGGTAAACGGCCACCAGATCCCTGCCCATCTGATCGATATCCTGGATGCTGGTTATGAATACAATGTATATCTGTTTAAGCGCGATTTCCTGAGGGTCTATACGGATATCTCAGAAAGAGGACTTATGCCGGTTCTTTGCGGGGGTTCAGGACTTTATATTGAATCGGTTCTCAGAGATTACCGGCTGTTGAATGTACCTCATAATACCGCATTGCGGGAAGAAATGGAAAATAAGAGCTTTGATGAGCTTGTGGAGATTCTCAAGTTGCATGGACCTCTTCATAATATCACGGATACGACCAATCGCAAGCGCCTGATCCGGGCCATCGAGATTGCAACATACCAATCGAATCAGCCCGGGATTTCAGAAACTCAACGTGAACTGAACCCGCTGGTACTGGGAATCCGTTTTGACAGGAATATCCGGAGAGAACGGATTACCAGCCGACTCAATGCAAGAATGGATGAAGGTATGGTTGAAGAGGTGGAGGGACTATTACAAAGTGGTGTGCCGGCAGAAAAGCTGGACTACTATGGTCTCGAATACCGGTATATCTGCAAGTATATCCTGAAAGAGCTTAGCTACGATGAGATGTTCAGGAAACTGAATACAGCCATTCACCAGTTTGCCAAACGGCAGATGACCTATTTCAGGGGAATGGAGCGCAGGGGCATAAGCATCCATTGGATGGATGGCGGACTGCCCCTGGAAGAAAAAGTAATGCAGGCTGTGGCCCTGCTCGAAGCTAACGGAACTCCCAAGGGAGATCCATAATAAACCAGATCATTCCCAGGGCAATGATGAAGTTGAGAGCGGCTGCGATGTAATTGTAGGTGACCCGCCAGGAGTTTATCCTGCGGCGGATCATAATTCCAATATTGGGAATGAAAAAAGCAAAAACGCTGAATACAGTAAGCATGTTTAGAATCCTCTCCTCATCTACCTCTTCTGTTGGTTCGGCACTGGCAGAAAAGAAAAGAATCAGGTAAGCCATCAGGAGGAAGCAGGCCAGGTAAATCAGGTAACTGGCTTTTAAAAGAATGGTTGAAACCGGTCGCTTGCGATGTATCCTGAAAGGTTTTAAAATGATAATCGCGATGATGTAAATAAGCAAAAATGCTGCAATAAATATAAAATGTAACAGGAAATTCATACCTGATTAACAGATTAAGATTTATTTGATCTACTCGTCCACAACCTGGACTGCCACCTTGATTTTTGCTTCTATCTCTTCAGCCAGTTCAGGATTATCTCT
>JAYEOJ010000423.1:0-2537 GCA_034722835.1 Bacteroidota bacterium
ATCCCAGTAATAAAGCCCCTGGTTAAAAGCAGATTCAAGGATCTCCAGGGCTTTATCATTATCCTGGACCGCCATCCAGCGGCTGCCGCATCCAAAGCCCAATATTGGTACTGTTGCACCGGTTTTACCCAGCTCGACCGTGGGCAATCCTTTGGCATCATAGGGTAAAGGGGCCGCGCATCCGCCAAGGGGAGCAATGGCTACTGTAGCTGTAGCTGCAGCTGTTGTCTGAACAAATTGTCTCCGGGTTATTTTTTTAGTCATATGAGAAGGTTTATAGTACAAGATAATCATATACCCCGATCCAGTCAAGCCCCCGGCGCAGGTAACATTTATTTGCGAGGTTTAATCTATTGAGTCAGGAACAGCCACCCTGTAAGTAATTCCCTCTGTGTTTTTCCTGTAAAACTCAAGCAACCTGCGATCAGTAAAGGAGAAGAAAGACGGGATAACAACAGTCCGGCCAAAAGCTTCTGCAAGGACCGGAATGCTATGTTCCCGCTGCCACTCCATGATGGATTCCAGGGCATCTTTCTTTACCCTCTTCTGTACACTTTCTTTTACCTCCCTGGAGTCCCCGAAATACTCTCCAAGTTCACTCCGAAAGGCTTCAAGGGCCTCCTTCTCACTTACCATCTCACCCTCATATTGTTCCATGCTGAAGTGCAGGTTCAGATCCACCTCCTCCACTTTGTAGGTTTTTTTGAGGAGGCGATAAAACAGACCCAGCTCCTTTTCAGCCGGGATCTCCAGCAATGGAGCCGTAAACTGAAAGGATAGTATAAAAGCAAGGTATTGTTCCTTGTGCAGGTTTCCATGCCTGGCGTCAAGCAGCCCGGTATTTAAATAATGCAGGAATTCTTTTATAAATGACTGTTTTTTTGTTGGAGAGAAGTAATGCTCCAGGATTGGTTTCTTACCCGGATCATTTTCACATGCCTCAACAATTTCATCAATGGTGACTGTTCGCATGCGCTGCTCCGGACGGGGTTCGGGCTGAATGGAGAATCGCATTAAGAGGAGCTGTTTATTTCTTCTAAAATAGGGATAATTTTATTGTCTCCGCATCCGGTACCTATTTCCATATGGCCTAATATCCAGTTTGGGTTCTTGTACATATTGTTGATATGCGGAACAATTAGAACATATACCGGAAATGACTGTCTTGATAGTAAGTATGCATAGCAATCAGTTTCTGATAAACCTTTTAACTATTAAACTTTCTAAAATGAAATGTACAAAATCGAATTTTAGCTTATTGGCAGCTCTGGTTTTAGCTGCTTTATTACTCAATAGTTGCACCCAGGCTCCTGTTGATGTAACATCGGAGATTGAGGAGGCGAACAAAGCTTTTGTGGAGATCCGGGAATCCAGTGATCCCGAAGCAATGTCCCTGCTCTACACGGTCGACGCTAGACTTTTACCTGCTAATGGCACCCTTATTAATGGACGGGAAGCTATCAAAGCCTATTGGAGTGAAAGCATGGGGCAGGCAACTTCAGAGCTTGTCCTTGAAACGGTAAATGCTGAAGGATATGGAAACATGGCCATTGAAGAGGGACGATATGTGATTAAGGTGGGATCACAGGAAGTGGACAGGGGTAAGTATATGGTTACCTGGAAGAAGGAAGGTAGGAAATGGCTTTTACATCAGGATATCTGGAACTCAGATCTTCCTTTGCCGCAGGCAAGGGCAGCAGCTAATGAAACCGTCTGGGTAGTATCAAACCGGATCAAAGCTGACAAAGTAAATCAGTTTGAGGAGTTTACTTTCTCTCTTCTTGAGCCGGCTGCTAGAGAGAACTCGCCCGCAAAGAGAAACACGGTCAGATTGCTCAGACCAGTGGAGCCTATCAAGGATGGTACCTTTACCTACTTTTTTCTGATGGATCCTGCAAATAGTCCGGACGGCTATAATATGGCAGATGGCCTTACTGCCAAATACGGCAAAGAGAAGAGTGATGAATACCTGAAGATGTTCCAGGATTGCCTGGTAGATGGACAGGAATTGATAGCAACTGTGCAGACTAAATGGTAAGAGTCTAAATCTTCAGTTTGATCTTTAGCCTTCCCAGCAATCCGGTGATCTGGATGATCAGGATGGCAAACAGGATGGATTTTACGATACCGACACCCCCGGTGGTAAGTGCTTCTGGTAGGGTAATTCCAGAAAGCGTCCTGAAGGCATATACAAAGTAGGGTATCAGATAGCAGGTGAGTGTCATAGACCCTGCAGGCTCAATAATATCTGCCCAGCGGAACTTTCCCGCTTTGTCGGCCAGCAGGTACATCAATGCAAAGGATAGTGCAGTAATAGCAGCACAAATGGCGGTCCAGGAAGGGGTGGCCAAAATCTTGGAGATACCCCATACAGGACGGGTAATATATCCGAATAACATCAGGATGGCTGCAAATACAAAGAAAAGGAGGATGGCATACTTGCGCTTGGCCTTGAGAAACGGGACATCCACGATCCCGAGCTTTGCCAGAAAGGTGACAAAAAGGGGTAGCTCAAATACGACGCCAAAGGCAAAGAG
>JAYEOJ010000424.1:0-2537 GCA_034722835.1 Bacteroidota bacterium
AATAGGGCTAACCGGAGGAAGATCAAATGAGATGCAATTCATATGTGTATTGTGGATAGCCACATGCGCAGATAAATGAGCTCCGGCTCCTCCTATATCGCACAATGAGGTGTATGAAGAGAAGTCCAACTGGGTGGCAAATGTGATGAAATTTCCCATCTGTATACCACTCATTGCATTTACAAATTCACGGGTTTTATCTATATCCGAATAGATCTCTTCAAAAGGGGATTTTTCACCTGTTCGTGTTTCGTTTTGTGGTGTTCCCCTTTTCAATCCTTCCTCGAGGAAATTCCAGAATGGATATAATCTATTATTGGCCATCTCCAGTATTCCTCCCATGTATGATAACTTGCCTTTGTCAAGGAAAAAATCAGAATCCGCAGCATTGGAATAAGTAGCAGTCTCCTTAACTCCTTTTTTATTTAAAAATCCCAGGGCAACCAGCGTATCAAGGAAATCATACATGCCCCGGCCATTCAGGCATAATTCCCGCTTGATTTCGGCACCTGTTAAGGGTTTAACTGCCAAAAATGTGAAGAGATCCAATTTTACAGCAGTTAGAAGTGTTTTTGAGGCCCAGAATCCCATGCCTACCTGCATGATGTTAGAAGGATCGGCCTTTACTTCTTTTTTTACTTTAGCATCAGTTAAATTTCCCATAACAATCGTGTTTTATCTTAATTAGAATTGTGTTGAGAAGTTATGATCATTATCCGGATTGATTCTTAATAAATCTATAATTAACATGTATTTAACTAATTATAAATCTCTTACATAAATTAAAAAGGCCTTGAAGGACCTCATCTGAAAGAAGCATACAAAATTCTTTTTCATTATCTTGATTGCATGCCACCATATGCCCTTTAGCTTATCTAAACATCTTTGTTATGAAAACTTCCAACCTAGCTTTTAAATCCTTCTTTTCGCTTCTCTTTATTCTCGTACTCTGTTCTGCCTCCGCCCAGGAATCCATGCTCTGTGTTGGGGGACACTGGACAGAGGATGAAGCCAATCTGATGATGAAGGAGTTCCGTTCCGGCTGGAACGACCTGGAATCATGGGAAAAGCGCGCTGATATGATCAGACAGGGAATCATAGATGGAATGCAGCTGGAAAAGATGCCGGTGATTGAGGGCCGGTTCCATCCTGTGATCCATTCCCGCAGGGAGATGGATGGCTATGTGGTGGAGAACATTGCCATTGAGAGCTTCCCCGGGTTCTGGATTACCGGGAACCTGTACACTCCTCAAAAGCCCAAAGAAAAGAATGCTGCCGTGCTCTGTCCCCACGGACACGCAGCTGATAAACGACTCACAGCCGATGTCCAGATCCGGAGTGCCGCGCTGGCCCGCATGGGTGCCATAGTCTTTGCCTACGATATGGTGGGCTATGGGGAGTCGCAACAGGTGAATCACAGGATGCCCATTGCCCTGGTGCTGCAAACATACAACAGCCGCAGGGTGATGGAGTACCTGCTCTCCAGATCCGATGTGGATCCGGAGCGGATCGGCATGACAGGCGGATCGGGAGGAGGCACCCAGACCTTTATGCTAACTGCCATTGACCAGCGCATCACTGTATCGGCACCGGTGGTACAGGTATCCGCGCACTTCTTCGGGGGATGTATCTGCGAAAGCGGAATGCCGGTCCATAAAAGTGAACAACATCAGACCAACAATGTGGAGATCGCTGCCCTGTGTGCACCGAGGCCCTTGCTGCTGGTTTCCAACGGGGGTGACTGGACCCGGAACACGCCAAGGATCGAAATCCCTTATGTCCAGGAGGTCTATGCCCTTTACAATGCAGAAAACAGGGTTGAGAATGTGCACCTCCCCCTGGAGAAACATGATTACGGCCCTTCAAAACGTGCCGCTGCCTACAACTTCCTGGGGCATCATCTGAAGCTCAACATGGGAGCAATGCCCTATAAGTATGGATACCGGGAGGACTTTGTGAAGGTCCTGAATCCTGAGCTGCTCAGAGTCTTTGATGCAGACCATCCCCTGCCCTCAGGTGCGCTGCAGGGCGATGAGGCAGTGATGGAATACCTGGGGATTCGTTGATTCTCCCATGCCAGAAGAGCGGCGGGATCTTTGCCACTTCAACCCATTACCAGGAAATGCTCAGGTTCTGAAGTGTAACCTTTACCACCGAATGCAGTATATAGAATTATGATGAAATTACTCCTTCACCGATTCATCCTTCCCCTGCTACTGCTCCTGCTTATCACAGGCTGTGATAAAGACGATCCGCCTGTCATGGTGGAGATTCCGGATGAAGCATTCTTAAATGCACTCATCGAATTGGGTGTGGATACCAATGGCGATGGAGAGATCTGTCAATGTGAAGCCGAAGAGATCATCGCCCTGGATGTGAGTGGGAAGGACATCACAGATATGACAGGCATTGAAGTTTTTGTCAACCTGGACTCCCTTATCTGCCATAACAATCAACTTAGCAGCCTGGATGTTTCGGGAAATACCTTATTGGTCCATTTACGCTGTGATGGTAATCAACTAACTATCCTGGAGTTG
>JAYEOJ010000425.1:0-10285 GCA_034722835.1 Bacteroidota bacterium
CCCGATACCAGGATCACACCTGCTGCACCATGATCGGAAGCCAGCAGGGCCTTGCCCCGATCTTCGCTGTAATTCACATACGGTGAGGTGGGTTCCTGTGCTCCCGGAACTCCCCGCAGGATCATGACCCATTTGTCCTGAACCTCCACACTGGCATAGTCGTCCCACTGAATCTCTTCTTCATCTATCTGGAAACCATAGCCGGCAAAAACGATCTCACCCTGTGTTGTCCCGGAATGACTGAAAGGGAAGAGGGAGTAGTCGGTGTTCAGAGAAAGTTCAGCACCGGCCCATTGAATGCGGTTGTCCGGTCCGGCTTCGATCTCTTTGACGATATCAAAATGTTGAACTCCTGTATTATTGTAGAGTTTTAATCCTGCCTTCTTAAGCTCGGAAGAAAGATATTCGGCAAGCTGCTCATCTTCAGCTGTCCCCGGGTAGCGGCCCTTCATTTCATCCGAAGCCATAAAGGCAATGTGCCCTTCAATTTCGGGCGTTGTGATCTCCGCTTCAAACTTTGGCTGGCAGGAAATCAGCAGGGAGAATGGGAGGAGAAAGAGAATCTTTTTCATAATTAAGTTATTGTATGATAGTGTTTTAATATTCCTGTATAATCAGATTTTAAAGGATCGAAAGATACAATTATTAATTTTTCCCCAATAAAAACTTGACAGGAATAGAAAAAGAATCTATTTTTACGTAATTGTTTAACAATATCGTCAAACTCTTTAGTTAAGACCCGACTTGCTATGGTACTGCAAACAGAAACAGAAGAGAAGATCATTGCATCGGCGGAAAAACTCTTTCATCAGAAAGGAAAAACCGGATGCTCCATGCAGGATATTGCCGATGATGCAGGGATCAACCGAACCCTGTTAAACTACTATTTCAGGAGCAAGGATCAGCTTTTTGAGGCTGTGTTCCGTCAGGCAATGGGCCGCTTCGTACCCGACCTGGCTGCCATGATGAACACCCATGTTTCCTTCGAACAGTATGTTCCTGCCCTGGTGGAGAAAATAATTGATACTCTGTTGGAGAACCCGCAGATTCCCATTTTTGTATTGCAGGAGCTCTCCTCCAATCCACAACGGATGCCACAAATCATTAAAGAAATGGGCATCGATCCTGCAAAGGCCATGGAAAAAATGGGAGGGGAGGGAGCTGTCCCACCCATTGGAGGACTGGATCCACGTCAGGTCATACTGAACCTGATCAGCCTGTGTATTTTTCCCTTTGCAGCCAAACCCGTTGTACTGGATATCCTTTACAATGGGGATAATGAGGCGTATATCGCTGCCATGAAGGAGCGAAAAACGCTACTGCCCAGGATTATTAAACAAATTATGAGTCAAAATCAACCCGGATGAGAACACTGATTATACTTTTGATCCTGATGTTTTCAGGTGTGGTCATGGCCCAGGAAAGCCATACATTGTTCGATTGTCAGCAGATGGCCAGAGAAAATGCTCCTCGCCTGGGAGACCTGGATGTGATACAGAAAATGGGTGAGACAAAGATTGATCAGGCTGGAACTTCCTGGTATCCTTCCCTTGACCTGAATGGCAAGCTAAGCTACCAGAGTGATGTGGTGGAGGTTACCCTGACCGATCCCACCATACCGGTTGAGTTCCCCCAGGTGCCCCACGACCAGTACGGCCTGAACCTGGATGTATCACAGAATCTGTACGATGGGGGGCTCTCCAGGGGGAAGAAGAGTTATGAAGAAGCCCTTATGGCAGCGGATCTCCAGCAGGTGGAAGTGGACCTTTACACCCTGAAGGGGAGGGTAAACCAGTACTATTTTGCGGTGCTTGTGCTGCAGGAAAACATGCGAAACCTGGAGATTCATATGGAGAATCTTAACGCACGTAAAGAGGCAGTTCAAACGGCGGTTAACCATGGAACCCTCCTGGAAACAGAATTACACATTATCGAAGTGGAAAGACTGAAGGTGAAGAAGTCCATGATCGAGCTTGAGTCGCGCAACAAAGCCTACATGGCTGCCCTTCGGATATTATGCGGGGAAGGTTTTAATGAGCAGGCCATTTTGGAGAATCCCCGGTTTGATGAGATCGGGAACAAAGATCTGGCACGTCCGGAGTACAGGCTGTTCGACTTGAAAAATGCATCCATGGAGGTGGGTAAGGAATTGACAGGCAGAAAGCGCATGCCTGTGCTCTATGCCTTTGGACAGACCGGCTACGGCAAGCCCGGGTACAATGTGATGAGCGAGGAATGGGATTATTACTATATGGTCGGGGCCGGACTAAAATGGAAAATCTGGGACTGGAACAGCACCTCGAGAGAGAAGCAAATCATCGGGTATCAGCAGGAGATGCTGCAGACCCAACGGGCCTCATTTGACAAGGAACTGGAGTCATTGCTGGTCCAGGAGGAGACAAAGATGGAGCAATACAGGCGTACCATGGAAATGGATAAACAGGTGCTGGAACTACAGCAAAAGATTTCCCAACAGGCCGCGGTGCAACTGGACAATGGCACCATGACAGCCACAGACTATATAACAGAACTAAATAAGGAGAACCTGGCAAGGATCACTCTGGCCACCCACCAGGTCCTGCTGATGCAATCCATGGCCAACTACTTAACCATACAGGGCAACCTTTAAAAACCGTACCCATGAAATATACCAGCTATCTACTACCCATCCTGTTGCTTTTCTTGGTGGCCTGTAAGCCGCAAAACGATACTGCAGATGCTTATGGCAACTTCGAGGCCATCGAGGTGATTGTTTCCGCCGAATCCAGTGGAAGAATCCTCTCATTTATCCCTGAGGAAGGGGATGAGCTTCAGAAGGACCAGGTGTCGGTGACCATCGATACCACACAACTCTATCTGAACAAAGTGGCTTTAAAATCTGGTTTCTCATCCCTGAGTTCCCGGATCCTTACCCTGGATGCACAGCTGCATGCAAGCAGGGTACAGCTGGACAATCTCAACCGGGAGAAAGCACGGATTGATAAGCTTGTGGAAGGGGGCGCAGCCACCTCCAAGCAGCAGGATGATATCCATGGTCAGGTTTCCCTCCTGGAAGCCCAGATGGCAGCCACGGCATCGCAGAAAGATGCTGTATATGCTGAACGGCTTACTTTGGAGGTGCAAATCAGCCAGGTGGATGACCAGCTGGCCAGATGCGCCATCCGGAATCCCATGAACGGCACGCTGCTTACCAAATATAGAGAGCAGAGTGAAATGACCGCACCCGGTCAGCCCCTTTTCAAAATGGCCGATATGAAGGAGTTGATTCTCCGGGCCTACGTGTCGGGCGATCAGCTTTCATCTGTAAAAACCGGAGGAACTGTTACTGTGAAGTTCGACGCGGAACAGGGAATGAAGGAGACCACGGGGCTTGTGAGCTGGGTATCTCCCCGGGCCGAATTTACACCTAAAATCATTCAGACCAGGGAGGAACGGGTTAATCTTGTTTATGCCATTAAAGTGGTAGTCCCCAACGATGGCAGCCTGAAGATAGGGATGCCCGGTGAAGTAGTTTTTTAATACAGCTAACGCATGTCGTTGATCATTGACCACATAGATCTCTCGTTTAAAACCGTTCAGGCGCTTCGTCAGGTGGACTTCCAGGTGCATGACCAGGAGCTGTTTGGATTGATAGGTCCCGACGGGGCCGGAAAATCCACACTCTTCCGGGTGATGGCTTCCCTGCTGGTACCCGATAAAGGGCGCTGCACCATGAACGGCCACGATGTGGTGAAAGATTACCGGGAGGTTCGGAAGATCATCGGATATATGCCGGGTCGTTTTTCGCTCTATATGGATCTTTCGGTGGAAGAGAACCTGGCTTTCTACGCCCGGGTGTTCGGGACCAGGGTGGAGGAGAACTACGACCTGATCCGGGATGTATATGAACAGATCGCTCCTTTTAAAAAGCGTCTGGCAGGAAAGCTGTCAGGAGGCATGAAACAGAAGCTGGCCCTCTCCTGTGCCCTGATACACCGCCCGGAGATTCTGATCCTGGACGAGCCCACCACCGGCGTGGATGCGGTAAGTCGCCGTGAATTCTGGGAGATGCTTAAAAATATTCAGAAGCAGGGCATCACCATCGTGGTTTCCACCCCTTATATGGATGAGGCAGAGATGTGCGACCGGGTGGGACTGATGCAGAAGGGGAGCCTGCTTGAAATAACCGATCCATCCGCGTTTACGGAGAATGACGGGACGGTGCTCTTTTCGCTGATAAGCGACAGGGGAGTTTATGCTTACCTGGAGCAGATCCGAAGTATGGAGGAGTGCAAATACGCCTGGTTGTTTGGAGATCAGCTGCATGTGACTCTCCGCTCAGAGGGGGATATAATAAAAGTTAAATCGACCATCGATGCGTGGGGGGATGCTTCCCTGGTATGGAAACGGATTGTTCCAAGCACCGAGGACCGCTTCATGGGGCTTATAGAACAAAATAGCGGTATATGACAGGCGACCGGGAACATATCATCGAGGTCAGGGATATGGTGAAGAAGTTTGGCTCCTTCACAGCCAATGACAGGCTTACATTTCATGTGGAGCGCGGGGAGATCTTTGGTTTCCTGGGTGCTAACGGAGCGGGAAAGACCACGGCCATCCGGATTCTTTGCGGACTCTCGTATCCCACTTCCGGGGAGATACGCGTGGCGGGACATGATGTCTACCGGGAGCGGGAGCAGATCAAGCGAAAAATTGGTTATATGTCGCAGAAATTCTCTCTCTACGAGGATCTTACGGTATCGGAGAATATTCATCTTTATGCCGGGATCTATGGTCTGGGAAGAAAACAGATTGTCCGGCGTGAGGAGCAATTGCTGGAACGCCTGGGCATGTCGCAGATCAAGAACAGGCTGATTGGTGAGATTCCCCTGGGATGGAAGCAAAAGCTGGCCTTTTCTGTAGCCATCTTTCATCAGCCGGTCCTGGTCTTTCTGGATGAGCCCACCGGTGGAGTGGATCCCATTACCAGAAGACAGTTCTGGGAGATGATCCACGATGCTACGGAGGAAGGAATCACCGTTTTTGTAACCACCCATTACATGGATGAGGCTGAATATTGTGACCGGGTATCCATTATGGTGGATGGACGCATTGATGCGCTGGATACACCAAAAGCATTGAAGCAGCAGTTCCAATCGGAAAATATGAACGAAGTATTTTTAAAACTGGCCAGAAGGTGAACAGGTTTTTTGGATTTGTAAAAAAGGAATTTCATCACATCTTCCGGGATGTACGGACCCTGGTGATCCTGTTCGGGCTCCCCATCGTCATGATTGTCCTGTTCGGATTTGTGGTGACAACAGAGATCCGGGATGTGGAGGTGGGTATCCTGGACCGTTCCATGGACCAGGCTTCCATTCGTGCCACACAGAAGATATTTTCATCAGGTTACTTTATTCCGGCCGGATACCTCCAGCATGAGGAGGAGATAGGTGAACTGTTCCGGGGGAGCAGGGCCAAGGTGGTGGTGGTATTTGAGGAGGGTTTTGAAAAAAAGATGCAGCGCGAGAACCGGGCTGCCATCAAGCTTATTACAGATGCCTCGGATGCCAATTCCGCGCAGCTTTCCCTGACCTATCTGCAGGGGGTGCTGATGAGCTATTTCCAATCTGTAAACCAGGGTATGCAGGTGCCGTGGACGGTGAATATGCATTCAAGGATGTTCTACAATGAGGAACTCAAGGGGGTCTATATGTTTGTGCCCGGACTGATGGCACTGATCCTGATGCTGATCTCGGCCCTGATGACTTCAGTGACCATCACCCGGGAGAAGGAGTTTGGAACCATGGAGCTGCTGCTGGCATCGCCACTGAAACCAAGGGAAATCATTCTTGGAAAGGTGACTCCTTACGTATTCCTGTCCTTTGTAAATGCCATGACCATTATCCTGTTGGGCTTCCTGGTCTTCGGGGTGCCGGTAGTTGGAAGCATCTGGCTGCTCATGCTGGAGTGCATGCTGTTTATTACCCTGGCACTCTCCCTGGGTGTGTTGATATCCACCAACGCAAAGACCCAGCAGATGGCCATGTTTATAAGTATGCTGGGACTGATGCTGCCCACCATCCTGCTTTCCGGATTTATTTTTCCCATTGACAATATGCCAAAGATCCTGCAGTGGTTCTCTACCATTATGCCGGCCCGCTGGTTCATTGTGATTGTAAAGAATATTATGCTCAAGGGGACCGGTTTTGCTTTTATCTGGAAGGAAACCCTGATCTTGCTGGGGATGACCCTCTTTTTTATTCTGGCCTCGGTGAAGAGATTTAAAATCAGACTGAATTAGTCTTTAGCTATGAGGATATTACTGACACTACTGGTAAAAGAGTTCAAGCAGATCTTCCGTAACAGGTTGATGCTGCCCATTATTTTTGTGATTCCCGTGGTGCAGATGATCCTGCTGACCTATGCTGCCAGCCTGGAAATGAAGGGGATCAGCATGGCGGTGGTGGATCAGGATCACAGCCAGGCATCACGCCTGCTGCTCTCACAGTTTAAAGGTTCCCCCTTCTTTGAAATCAACCTGACCACTGACAATTACCAGGAAGCGGTCCGGGAACTGACCAACGACCAGGTGGATGTGATTCTTCATATGCAACACGGGTTTGAGAGCAGGTTGTATCGCGAAAAAGAGACGGATCTGCAACTGATTGTCAATGCCATCAATGCCACGGAGGCCGGACTGGTAAACTCCTACTGCTCACGGATCGTGAATGACTTCAATGGCCAGATCCGAACGGACTGGTTTGTGGCAGACGGGGCAGGTGCGATGAAGACCCTGGATATCATACCCAGATACTGGTACAACCCCCTGCTGGATTATAAGATCTATATGTTTTCGGGAATCCTGGTGATTATAGTAACCCTTATCGGGATGCTGCTTACAGCCCTGAACCTGGTGCGGGAGAAAGAGATGGGAACCACGGAGCAGATCAATGTAACCCCCATCCGGAAGTACCAGTTCATCATGGCCAAACTGATCCCCTTTATGATCATCGCCCTGTTTGAACTGGCGTTTGGCCTGATCATCGGAAGGCTCTTATTTGGATTGCCCATCGTAGGAAGCCTGGGCCTGCTTTTTCTCTTTACCTGCATCTACCTGCTGGTGGTACTGGGAATCGGGCTCTTCCTTTCCACCATCTCCAATACACAGCAGCAACTGATGTTTATAGCCTTCTTCTTTATGATCACCTTCATCCTGATGAGCGGGGTATTCACACCAGCCGAAAGCATGCCCCCGTGGGCACAAAAGATTAACCTGGCCAACCCGGTGGCCTATTTTATGAAGGTGATCCGCATGATCCTGTTAAAGGGCTCCGAATTCAGTGATATCAGCCGGGAGTTTTTCAGCCTGGTCCTCTATGCCACGTTCATCCTGACCCTGGCCATTACCAATTACCGGAAGACTACTTAAGCAGCTCGTCCAGGATCTTTGCGGTGGCCTTGGAGTCCCAGTTGGCAGCCCCGGTCGTTTTACTAACCACACGCCCATCTTTGGAAATGATAAACGTGGTGGGAAAGCCACTGAACGATAGTGGTCCGGGTGGTGTTTCAGTGAGATATAAGGTGGGCATCTGGTATTGATGCTTTTCCATATAGGCCTCAACCTCCTCGGGGCTGTCGTTTGTAGCCAGTACAAAGGCTACCCGGTCCCCGTACTTCCTGTAAAGCGACTGGATCTCAGGCATCTCTGCCACACAGGGGGGACACCAGGTGGCCCAGAATTTCACAAATATTACCTTGAACCTTAAATTGCTGAAATAGTAGGGCTCGTTTTCTCCCCATGCCAGGATCCAGTTGTAATCCAGATCTGTAAGGATCTCCTGCTTCTCTTCATTCATGACCCTGGGAGCCTTCACCTGCAGCACAACCCGGTTCAGGGTGGTCAGAATCGCTTTCCGTGGCCCGGGAATCAGAAACAGAATAATTAAAACCCAAAACAGGATATCCCCGGCTTTCTGCAAGACGGTCCTGTTTTCTTTCCATTTAGTAATTCGATCTTTCAGGGTGGCCATATTTTTCTGAATTTTCATGCAAAGATAGTTTTTCCCTGTTCCTTCGTGCAAGTTTATTATATTTGTTTGCCAAAGCAAATCCATGATAGAAAAGCTAAAGATTTTCTTCAAGGAGGAGATTTGGTCCCACGACCTCACCTCAAAGTCCCGACGCCGTACGTTCCTGATCAGGCAGTCGAGGATCTACTTTCTGGCATTCAAAGGTTTCTTTGAGGACAGGGCAGCTGTAAAGGCGGCTGCACTCACCTATTTCACCATGCTTTCCATCGTGCCCATTTTTGCAATTGCATTTGCCATTGCCCGCAACTTTGGATTTGAGGACATGCTGCATCGCTTTATCAACAACAACATGTCTGAACAGGAAGATGTGATGAAATGGGTGACTGGCATGGTGGATAACTTATTGTCGGAAACCAAGGAGGGATTGGTTGCAGGGATTGGTGGAGTGATTCTTTTCTGGTCGGTGATTCAGGTGCTGAACAATATGGAAGCTTCCTTCAATGACATCTGGCAGATCAGAAAGGCCCGGAGCCCCATGCGGAAGTTTTCCGATTACCTGGCCATTATGATCATCACCCCTTTTGCCATCGGTCTTTCCGGGAGTTTCCTGGTCAAAATGCAAACCACTGCAGAAGAGTTGGAGTATCTTAAACCGCTGGTCGTCACCCTGATGAAGGCAGTCCCCTATCTTTCTATGTGGCTGCTTTTCACCCTGGTGTATGTGGTCATGCCCAATACCAAAGTGAAGTTCCGGAATGCGTTGATTGCCGGAATTATTGCCGGAACAGTAGCCATGTTGTTCCAGACCCTGTACCGGGATCTGCAAATCGGGGTCATGCGTTGGGGCACCCTTTATGGTACCATTGCCTTTATTCCACTTTTCCTGATGTGGTTGCAGATTACCTGGCTCATTGTCCTGATAGGAGCGGAGCTTTCCTTTGCCTACCAGAATATTGAGAATTACGAGTTTGAGGAAAATGCCCTGAATCTGAGCCATAACAACAAGCGGATCTTAACCCTGCTGATCTCGCACCAGATCATCAGGAATTTTGAAGAGGGAGTGGATCCATGGAATACAGAGGCGCTCAGTCATGAATTGGGCATCCCCATACGACTGGTGAACGAACTGGTCTATGAACTGGTACAGGCGGGAATTCTGGCCGAACTGGCAGCTGATAATCCCAAAGAGCGTTCCTACCAGCCTGCTGTGGATATTAACAAGATTACCGTGGAATATATCTACAAGCAGATGGAGCTGGTGGGAGGGGATCATATGATTGTGACCGAGTCCGACGAACTGAACAAGATCACCCGAATCCATGAGCACATCCTGCATTCCATCCGGGAGTCTCCTTCAAACATCCTCCTGAAAGATCTGTAGTAGCGTGCTTTCGCCCACATTAATCAACTTAGCCATTTGATATTTACAAATTATTAGCTAATATTGCACAACAGAATGAAAGAATGAGGTTTTACAGGCAGCATAGCGTTCATCATTACCATCACCATGTGATTGGTTAGAGCCCTGTGTAGTACATTGTAATCCGGAAAATAAATTGAGAGGTTTGCAGATACTGCAGACCTTTTTTAGTTTAAAAAAAATTAGGATGGATAAACTAAGAATTGCCATACAGAAGTCGGGCCGCCTCAGCGAGAAATCCCTGATGCTCCTGAAGGAAGCGGGAATCAACTTAAATAACGGCTCCCGAAAATTAAGGTCCTTGGCCCAGACCTTCCCCCTGGAGGTAATCTACCTGAGGGATGACGATATTCCACAGTATGTGGAGGATGGAGTGGCAGATATCGGGATCGTGGGAGAGAACGAGTATGCTGAGAAGCAATGTGAGGTGGATCTGATCGAACGCCTGGGCTATTCCCGCTGCAGGCTTTCCATCGCCGTTCCCAAATCGGATAATTATGAAAACCTGGAGGAACTGAATGGCAAGCGAATTGCAACCTCTTACCCGGTCATCCTGGAGAACTACCTCCGGGAGCATGGGGTGAAGGCGGATATCCATGTATTAAGCGGTTCGGTGGAGCTGGCTCCCTCCATCGGGATGGCTGATGCCATATTTGATATCGTAAGCTCAGGAAGCACCTTGATCAGCAATGGACTGAAAGAAGTGGAAGTGGTTATGAAATCGGAAGCGGTAATCATTGCCAACCGCAAGCTGGATGCGAAAATTCAGGGCATACTGGATGATCTGATCTTCCGGATTCGCAGCGTGATGGCTGCATCCAACAACAAATACATCCTGCTAAATGCTCCCAAT
>JAYEOJ010000426.1:0-10272 GCA_034722835.1 Bacteroidota bacterium
GATTTAACCTTAACAGTCTAACAATGAAATCATATATATTGATCCTGCTGGGCCTGGCCAGTATTTCCTGTATCGCTCAAACGATACCCGATCCCACTGGCTATGAAGCCAAAGAGAATCTGAGAGAACTCGGATCCACGTCCGGCACAGGCAACGTGCAGACATTTGATAATCGTTATGAGGGCACAAAAGGGACTCCCTATGTGTTTGAAACCTGGTTTCCAGGAGAAATCTTTCTAAAGAGCAAGAAGAAGATTGTAATAAAAGAGTTGAATTACAATTGCTACGACAATGAGGTGGCTTTTCTGGATCCGGCCACCAAAACAGTCCGGCTGATCAATAAATTTACAGTTGAGCTTTTTTATTTTCTAAATGGCAGTGACACCCTGCTCTTTGCCCCCATTCAACCGGAAAACGATGGAGATTTCCTGTTTGCCCAGGTGCTCTATAATAAAGGCAGTGTGGTATACAAACGATATCAGAAAGAATTTGTAAGGGCCAATTATGAAGGCGGATACAGTGCCGATCGAAAATACGATGAGTTTGCTGACAAATCCAGTCTCTATTTCTCAAAGCACAATGATCCCCGTTTTTACAGGGTCAGGAAGTCCAAGAAGCAGATCCTTGCTGCATTTCCGGATGCTGAAGATGAAATATCAAGCTTTATTAAAGCCGAAAAGCTGGATCTGAAACGCGAAGAAGATGTGGTAAAGCTCTTGAAGTACTACGACTCTCTTTAATGCTGAATAAGCAGTTTTCTTACCAGTCTTCCATCTGAGCCATCGCAAACCAGCAGATAAATCCCGTTTTTGAGCCCGGAAACATCAAGCTGATTTTGCCCGGTTGATATCTTCATAAGCATCTTGCCCGATAGTTCCCACATCTCGATGGATTGGTAGCCCTCCAGGCCTTTCAGATAAATATACTGATCGGCCGGGTTCGGATAGATGGAAACATCCCTGCTTTGTTCCTTAATACCTGTGGTACCAGACTGGTTCTCGAGAATCTCGATGGTAAATCCTCTGCTCAGAACGAATCCCCGGGAGTCCTCCACGGTGATAAGTACATAACTGTTGTCTGCTGTTTCATAATCAAACTCCACACTTGTCTTCAGAGTGTCGTTTTCAATATAAAAGGATCCATCAATAGTATAGGTATAGGTGTTTGATGTATCCTCATCTTCCACCACCACCTTTGCCACAGCAGTCCCCACGGGCTTCTCCTCCAGTACGGAAGAATCTGAAAGGGCAATCCCCGTTGGTCCGTGGAACACCTTTTCTATGGCAATATCAAACTCCTCCTGGTACTCAGTCCCGTATTGATCCTCAACAATAATGAGTAAGAATACTGAATTGGACTCCGGATCTGCATCATCGTATTCAAAAACCTCTTTGGTATATAACTTCTGATCTTCAATATAAAAGGACGCAGGACCATAGTCATCCAGGATAACACTAAACGGTCCCTTGCAGGTAAAGGTATACACATTGTCCGGATCTTCATCGGACACCAGTACATCCGCCACAAATGAACTATCGGGCAGTTCTTCTGGAACAGATTGCTCCGACAGATCCAGGTCATAGGGTGCACTGGAAGGAAGTGCTATCCCCAGAATGGCCCCCTGATTCGCATTGAAATCATTGGTCCCCGGGTTAATCTCATCGAGGGTGTAGTAGCCATTCTGACTACCTGACCATCCAAAGTTCATATGAAAAAAGTCTGTCGTGTTCACCGGACGGTACCCATCCACATTCCAGGCATGTCCGGCTGTCCCATCTCCCTGGTTGCCCCTGTAGATAATTGGTCTTCCCGCTTCCAGTTCATCTGACAGGGCGGTAACCCACTCCTCTGTATCTGTATAGCGTTCCTCAAAGGTCATACTCTGAGAATAATTGAAATACCTTTTCATGGCTGCATTGGCATCCCTGACCCAGGCACCCGAACCATCAGCTCCAAAATCCATCTCCACTGCAACTGCACAGTGATACAGCAGTATGGCATTGTATTCATCTGCACTTGTAGCACTCATCAGCCCCCACTCATACGGGTCGGCCATATCATAATTCACCGCGATGGAACCATAGTCGGGATGCACATAGTCCTTCACTCCCTCCGGTCTTACAGGATACTCATAGACCGACATGGCTTGCGCCATGGCCACCGCCACACAGCCCACATATGTATGCCCCCCCGGGCCTTCTTCATCTTCCGGGCAGAACATGTTCCAGCCACTACTCTGGTTCCAGTTGACCGGAATAAAGGGATCAACCGGATCTGCAGCAGCAGCCTTTTTCGCAGATGCCTGCGCTTCCCGATCCCAACGGGCATCCCTGGGCAGAGAAGCATCCTCTAAGGTAAGTGAAATCTCCTGCTTATAGAGATTCAAAAGATAGCGTGCGGCATCGTTCCACTCAGCTTCAGGAGCAAGGCTGTTTTCAAAGGAAAAGGCCATCACAGGACGCATCACATCATCTGCACTGACCATGACCCATCCTCCCTGCTTCAGATCTACCATGTAGTATCCCAGCTCTCCATCATGCAGGTATCTGGCATCAATGGCCTCAATATCCATTTGCTTGCCCCAGCTCTGCAACAGCGCATTGACTGCTTCCCGCACCTCTGTAAGTGTAACCGGTTTTCCAAAAACCGAAACAACAAACATAAACAGTGTCAGGATGGTCAGTATGTATCTCTGCCTTCTCATATCTCTACATCACTTTGTATATATACAAATTTGCTGATGGATTGTTTCACAAAGATACGGAATTTAAAAAAGGGCTTTCCGTGCGGAAAGCCCTTTTTTGATTAATAAACTATAAAACTATTTAAAACTGGGTGCTCTGGAGATTTTAGAAGGATTAATACTTCCTCCTGAAACAGCTGCTTTTGTCGCAGACTTGGTCCAGGTAGTATTAAAAGCATCCCAAAAGGCCCCGTATGTTCCATCGCCCCAATCATAATCTGGTATATACATCCCTAATTCATCAAAGGCAAAACTGCTTCCTCCAGTAATGGTACCATATACAGGTCCGCCCAAATAAGCGGCATCACTCCCTAAAATAATCGTAGGTCCAAGACCATAGATATCCCCAACACTTGTTGCTTCAGGGATATATGCTGTCCATGAAACTACATCAAAGCCAGCAAGGAAGGCTAAACCTCCACCGGCACCGGCATCAATTGTAATCGATAGGGCAGTGTCATTGCCAGAAACTAAAGCAACAGTTGCAGTCCAGACCTCATCCCAAGCACCGGGAGAACTATAACTGACCGCATTAACAATGTAGTTGCCAACAAGATCATCCAGAGTTAACTCAATGTTCCACGAAGCTGTCACCTCAGCATTGGGGTTTCTATTTCCGACATCGAAGAGATCTTCAGGAATATCCAGGGTAACCTCTACCCCTGCACCTGCTGCATAAGATTGGGTAATAGTCAGCTCATTCCCGGCTGCACTAACCTCCGAAGCCGAGACATCTCTAATCAGCACTTCACTACCACTATCATAGGTCAGGGTGATATCACCATCTCCAATATATGGATCACCGTATGCATCTGTTAATCTAACCTGCTCAGAAAAAGTGACCACAATATCAAAGGCTGTTGGAACCACTTCTTCTTCAGGTGAAATGCTAACTGCTTCAAAAAATGTTTCTTCTACCCTCCAGTACAGACCTACCATACCAGCACCATCAAAATAGCTATCCATGGTATCAACCGGGTTTCCAGACAAGTCTGTAAAAGCTCCTCCAGGATAGGAAAGCATGACAATTTCCCGATAGTCAAAATCTTCACCAGGAGTAACAGTCACCATATTCCCATCAGCTACTACGCTACCAGCAACAACATCCTCACCCGCATAAAACTCAGAGAAGGTAAGGTCCTTGGTATCATCATAGAGAACGGGTTCATCAAAATAGAGAGTTACAGGTCCGCTCACTGGAAGAACGGGGCTATAGCCAACCTCAGGATCCGTGCCGGTCAGTACCGGAGGATGGCTATCACCAGTGCTTATCGGCAAAAGCTCAACCTGAGATACGACTCCGTCGCTGTTATTGGCAACTCCCATAACTTCATAGACCGTATTATGAACCAGTCCCTCGAAGGTATACTGATATACTGTTCCGGCTTCTGTCTCTTCGCTGTAATACTCCATGCTTGTGACATTGCCCGTTAACATGGCTTCTCTGTCCTCCAGTTCAGTAGGCACCTCGTTTCCGGTTCCGGAAAAAAGATTAAGGCCGACGTAGCCATTCGCTGTACTGGAGAAGCTAACCACCACCGAAGAGTCTCCCGAAGAGAGCACCGCGAGGGTGACTGTAGATGCAGATTCCAGTGGCGGACTGGTCTCCTGCTCCCACTTCACACAAGCAGCAGTCATTACCAGCGCCAGCACAAAAATACCGATCCGCTTTATATACTTTATATTATTCTTCATAATCTCAGAATTTTATTGTTGTAACTTCAATTCCTTTGCTGGACCTGTGGCCGGAGTAGCAACCCTGACCGATTTCTTCTTGGCAGGGGCCCAGGTGGTCTCATACACACCCCATGTCAGGCCTTCGTTGATACCGCCAACAAATTGAATTCCCAGCATATCAACATAAATGCTTCCATCCGCGTTAATGGCACCTACGATGGGCTCCTCATAAAGGTTTCCGTCAGCATCGCCCAGGTAGATGGCAAGTGGTCCGCCATAATCGGCATGTGTACCAATTTCGGCTCCCGATGAGAAGGTGATTGTTTCAGCATCCAGATCAACAACTCCTGTTATGGAAGTCCATTCCGAATAGCCAGAACCAATACCTGTAACAATCAGGTTGTTTACATCACTGGGATCCGGAGCAGTAGTCACTGTCCAGGTCTCAGGACCAAAATAACTGGAATAGTCCACTGCACTAACTGTAAACGAACCGATCCAGTTGCCCAGCGGGTGTTCATCATCCACAATGGTTAAGGTATGACTCTTCGTTACACCGAACGGATAGTTCTGAGTATTGGAAGTCAGGTTGATAATCAGAGGAATGTTCCCCGTAAACACATCGTTGTCGATGGGTTGGATCCAGATGGTATCATAGCCCCATCCATCAGGGATTTCCAGCGTATTACTTGGATTCACCAGGGTGAAATCCTCGCCTTCAATTGCCACACTACTCTCATCAAAGTCAAAGGTTACAGAGACAGAAGGAGCACCGGATTCAGCGGTTACAAGAATCGGAATCGCGACAGCGCCACCCTGTTCTGCAGCCAGTGAACCGGATGCTGTATAGGCAATAAAGGAATCAGCAGAGTCGAATGTTGGTGGATTCCACTCGCAGGAACTCACCAGCAGCACGGCTGATAGAATCGCAAAATATTTTATAATTATTCTTTTCATGTTGCTCATATTTTTGGTGAGTTCATTAATATTCAGGATTCTGTACCATATTCTCATTGGCATCCATCTCAGCCTGAGGTATGGGCATGGCCCAGCGGTAATCCGGGAAAGGAATGTTCTGATTCACGGCACCATCGTAATCAACGCGAACCAATCCGCGCTGTGTACGTGCCAGGTCGAACAATTCATGTCCTTCATAACATAACTCCCTGCGTCTCTCCTGATAGAGATCCGTCAGCGTTACATCACCCAGCGCAGTTGCTCCCCTGTTTGTTCTGATCATATTCACATCACCAACAGCAGTTGCTCCTGAAATGGCGGCACCATTTAAAATGGCCTCGGCCCTGATCAGGTACATTTCGGATAGCCTGAGCACGGGAATGTTGTCCTCACGCAGATTTCCATCCGGAGCCTTACCAGGATACTTCAGTGACCAGTAATCATTGGGCCAGTCAGCTGTATTGACAAAGAGGTCGTGGCGTACATCCACACCCTCCTCCATCAGGTTCCTGACATCATCGGAAGCACCCACATCACCATAACCATCCGGGGACATGATAAAGGAGATCACATCCCAGTTGGAGTGTGTGGAGTTCCCTTCGGCACCATATACCTCGAAGATAATCTCTGATCCAGCATCGGTTCCCCATACTCCTCCAAGATCCCAGGTATTATAATCTGCCGGGGTGTACATGGAACCAGGGAAATTATCAATCACCGCGCTAGCATAGTTGGCAGCATCCTGCCACTGCTCCATATAAAGATTGAGACGGGCCAGAAGGGCCTCTGCCGCATAGCTGGTCACCCAGCCTACCGGATCGGTCCCCGCATTTGGTGATACAGTAGCCAGTTTGGACGCAGCATCCAGCAGATCTGCTTCCACCTGGTCATAAACCGTTCCAAGATCATCCCTTGCAGGCTTCGTATTTTCGGTTACAAGGACCACCGGAACACCAAGTTGAGAGGCTCCTGCCGAGTAAGGCTGGCAGAACAACCTTGCCAGGTCAAAATAGGCAATGCCCCGGAGGAATTTACACTCACCAACCAGCTGATCAAGGTCTGCCTGATCAACTCCCACTTCTTCAAATCCGTCTTCAATCACATTGATCACGTTATTGGCCCGTGAAATTAACTGATAAGCTCTTGTCCAGAGCGCATGAGAGGCGTCAGGTGTATTGTTCCACAGGTATTCTGTACGGAACCGACCTGAATTCAGCGGACTTATCTTTGCATTTCCGCTTTTAATATCTGCTGTGACTACAAAGTTCCTCCCGTACCAGGATGAACTGTACAGGGGGCTGTAAACCCCCTGTGTGGCGGCCTGTAATCCTTCGTATGTGGAAAGGGTCAGCTCAGTTGTCTGAGACAACCTGGGCTGCTCGTAAAGAAAATCTTCACACGAGGTTGCTGAAAACATAAGAACCACCGCCAAACCGATTAATATATATATCTTTCTATTCATCTTAATCACTTTTTTGGTTTATTAAAAAGTTAAATCCAGTCCGATTACAAAACTCTTGGAGATCGGATAAATTCCGTAACCCATTCCGTCAATCCCTCTTTCAGGATCGAAGAAATCAACATCGTGGAAAGTCCAGAGGTTTACGGCACTACCATAGATTCTCAGGGATTCTATTTTGGCCTTCCTGGTCCATTCAGCCGGCAGGGTATAAGACAGCGTAACATTTTTAACCCTCAGGTAATCGCCATCGTACATCCACCTTGGATTATGGAAGGTAGCTGAGTTGGTAGTATTGTTAGCAATGGGCTTGGGGTTCCGGGTGATATCGCCGGGCTGCTTCCAATATTCAAGATTGGTGTAAGCTACATTGTTGCCCCAGTTGTAACCATCGGAGTTCAGGTAGCGGTTTTCTTTGATCAGAACCTTGTTCCCTATTTTATACTCAAAACTTGCGGAAAGGGTGATACCCTCCCAGCTTACATTGGTATTAAAGCCTCCAATAAAATCAGGCTCTGGAGAACCCATTATCTTTTTGGTTGCATCTGAGAAATTCTCAGATAGTTCACCGTCATCATTCTTCCAGAGAGCCATTCCATTCACCGGATTCACTCCTGCATATTGATACAGGTAGTAGGAGTAAAGTGGTTCACCTACTTTATAGATTATTGAACTTACGATGATCTGCTCTTCGGTTCCCAGGTCAACGATCTTGCTTCGGTTGGCTGCAATGTTAAAGCTAAAGTCCCATAGAACCGGTCCGTTAAGAATGTCAACATTCAGAATAGCCTCAACTCCCTTATTCTCCAGGATACCAATATTCTGTCTCAGGGATGTAAAACCACTGGTCCTGGATAAGGGTACATCCAGAAGCATGTCAGTGGTCTCCCTGTAGTAGTATTCAACACTACCGGAGAACCTTTTCATGAATCCAAAATCAAGACCGAAATTGTACGTGGTATTGGTCTCCCAGGTCAGGTCCGGGTTAGCCGGCTGTGAAGGAGCCATACCTCCCAAACCGTTATACTGGGTGGGTCCGTAAACACCCCAGTGTTCGTAGTTACCGATCCGGTCGTTACCATTTACACCATAACTTGCACGCAGTTTCAGCAGGTTGATGGATCCAACACCTTCCATGAAGGATTCGTTATGCAGGTTCCAGCTTGCTCCAACGGAGTAGAACTGACCCCAGCGGTTGTTTTCACCGAACCTGGAGCTTCCGTCTGTACGGTAACTGAGCCTCAGATAATACTTCGAAGCGTAGTTATAATCAAGGATTCCGAAGAAGGAAGCCATGTTATACTTGGATTCTCCATAGTCTCCTTCGTCTGTATCAGATACCCCGGTATTGGGGAAAGGAATTGAAGGATCCACATCGGGTGTGTAGATATAATAGGAGTTATTCGCGTTGCTGATAATCTCTGCACCACCCAATACTGAAATGTCATGGTTATTGAAATACTTGTTATAGGATACCGTATTGGAGGATGTAAGCTGACTGTACTTGGTCCTTGAGGTCTGCAGTGTGGCATTCCCCGCAAAATCCGCTTCGGGTGACCAGTAGCGGCGGCCTTCACCATCCGTGTATTCAACAGCATTGTTTGTCTTGAACTTCAGTCCCGGTATGGGTTCATACTCGAGGAAAAAAGTTCCCTGCAACCTGTTCTGGATCTCCCACTGGTCATCGTACTCAGCAGTAGCCAATGGGTTAAGGTTTAAGTTTTCAGGAATATCCAGGCTCCAGGTCCCATCCTCGTTCTTTGGAGATGTCCATGGCAGGATATTCATCCCGCCCCACATGGGATTCACGTAGTAGAGGCTCTGCATAGCCACATCGTTTGCCTCGGAACGGAATGCGTTGAAACGAACACCCATCTTAAATCTGTCACTGACCCGGTGGGTGATATTGGACCTGATCTGATACTTTTTATAATCAATTCCGTAGAAAACACCATCGGTACTGGAATAAAGACCTGAAGTATAGTGGCTGGTCTTTTCGTTCCCTCCTGTGACTCCAAGCTCATATTCCTGGATACTACCGTAGCGCGTCACTTCGTCCATCCAGTTGTAGAGGTCCTGATCCAGCAGTGAATTCGGAACATAATAGGAGCCGGATGCGGGATCCAGTGGATCATAACCTGCATTCCTGGAGGCATCCTGCATAAATCCAACCAGCTCTACACCGGTCATCTGCCTGTAGTCGTTATCATTTGCAAGGGAAGTTACCCCGTAGGTAGCCCTCAGGTTCACTGTGGATTTTCCCTGCTTTCCTGATTTGGTGGTAATCAGAACCACTCCATTTGCCGCCCTTGATCCGTATACGGAAGCCGCAGCGGCATCTTTCAGAATGGTAATGGACTCGATATCGTTTGGATTTATCATGGCCAGGGCGTTCCCGGTATTGGTAAAATAAGTCTGGTTGCCCTGCATGATGGGAATACCATCCACTACATAGAGCGGCTCGTTACCGGCATTCAGCGAACTTGTACCCCTGATCCTGATCTGGGAGGCAGCACCCGGCTGACCTGAAGTCGATGTAACCTGAACACCTGCAGCTTTACCTGCCAGCATTTTGTCAAAACTTAATTCAGGAACATCCTGTAAACTCTCCTCATCAAGGATGGTGACGGCTCCTGTGTTGGCCTCCCTGGTTGAAGTTCCGTAACCAATTACGACCACTTCATCCATTTTAATGGCGTCAACATTCAATTGCACGTCAATCGTGGTTTGACTCCCGACCGTAATGGTCTGGGATTCCATTCCAACGAAAGAGAAGACCAGCAATGCATCGGTGTTCGGAACTGATATGGTATAATTACCTTCAAAATCAGTTACCGCACCAATGGTGGTCCCTTTTACCACAACAGATACACCTGGAAGTGCTTCTCCATTTTCAGCATCTGTTACGGTACCAGTAATCTGCACTCCCTGCGAATAAAGCATTGCGCTCGCAGACACAAGAAATGCAAAAAGAACGAATAATCTTTTCATAGATTAAGGTTTTAGGTTTATAAAATTGATTCTATATTGTTGCGACTATTGTTGCCACATCTTTTACAGCTTAACTTAGCTGAACGACGAATGTAAAAAAAAAATAAGGAACTTCAAACCTGTGATTCACTTTCTATGGCCCATCAATACTGAAAAACATGTTTTTTTACTGTGAACAACAGCTTCACTGAATTGCCACTCAGGCATTGAGTTTCTGCAGAATCGTATCCACAATTTCTCTTTTACGGGAATCTGCCTGTTGCAGTACAGCCTCTCCCTCACGAAGCATCCTTTCCACCTGGGGATGAGAAAGCAGCTCTCCTGAATTGATTTTCACATTTAGCCAGGCTCCTTCCACACAGGCATTTAAAGCCAATACTCCCACCCCTGCATCCGATATACTGTTGGGATTTCCGATTTCGGCCATGGCCTGTGCCACCTCAAA
>JAYEOJ010000427.1:0-2519 GCA_034722835.1 Bacteroidota bacterium
GGAACGTCACCCTCCTGGGAGATCCATCACTGCGGCTCACCTATCCCCGGCACAGGGTGGTGACCGACTCCATCAATGGTTCTGCGGCATCATTGGGGAACGATACACTCTCCGCCCTTCAGTGGGTTACCGTGGCCGGGCACCTGGAGACCGCAGGAAATGAATATCTGAGTGGCTATAACGGCATGGTCTATCCCAAAGTATTCGATAAGAAGAGAACCATAGAAACCCTCTCCAATGATGGCGGACCGGTTTTCACCTTCAATGCCAGAAATAATACCCTCTACAGTGGAGAAGCCACGGTAAGCAATGGCCGCTTCAGTTTTGGATTTTACATGCCCAAGGATATCAATTATGCCTATGGCCCCGGGAAAATCTCTTACTACAGCAACGATCCTGACATAGATGCCCATGGCTCCTATGAAGACTTCAAGGTAGGTGGAGTAAATGCTGACGATGTGGAGGACCATGAATATCCTGTGATAGAACTCTATATGAATGATTCCTTCTTTGTATCAGGGGGAATCACCGATGGCAATCCGGAACTGCTGGCATTGGTCTCAGACAACTACGGCATCAATACCACGGGAAACGGGATTGGTCACGATCTGACCGCTACACTGGATGCGGACCAGATCAATGCTGTGATTCTGAATGAATTCTACCAGGCCAATGCCAATTCTTACAATTCAGGCGTCATCAGGTACCCCTACAGCAATCTGGAAGCCGGATCCCATACGGTCACCGTGAAAGTCTGGGACATTCATAACAATTCCTCCGAATCGAGCCTCGATTTTGTGGTCATGGAATCGGAAGAGATGCTGATCGAACAGCTGTATAACTATCCCAATCCCTTTTTCGATCACACCTGGTTCAGCATGGAACACAACAGGCCCGACAGTGAGCTGAGACTTGTCTTAAGCATCTACAACATGAACGGTGAAATCGTAAGGATCATGGATATGCAGGTTCAATCGCCGGGGTACAGGCTGGAACCGATCCTATGGGATGGCACCACCTCCGGGGGAGCAACTCTTGGTGCTGGCATCTATGTTTACAAGGCCACCCTGAGTACAGAAGAAGGAGAGCAGGCCTCACTCAGTGGTAAACTGATAATCGCCCGTTAGCACTTAAAAAACTGATCCATATGGATACTAAATCAAACGGGATTACGTATTAACTAAACCATGGCTTGATGCCGGAACAAGTAATATTAATATGCTATATTTGCAGACCAAGATAATGCCAATGCCTTTCAGATCGAAAACAGGATTAATTACATTGATAACCAGTATACTTATACTGGCTTCTACACATATCTCAGCTCAGATATCTACAGGAGAACTTGGAGGGGCTCTGGATGAACCAGATTTGAATGCCATTCAGACCGCAGTCCCCTTTCTGACCATTGCTCCCGATTCAAGGTCCGGTGCCATGGGTGATGTGGGAGCAGCATCCCTGCCTGATGTAAATTCCCAGCACTGGAACATCGGAAAATATGCGTTTCTTGACAGCAAAGGGGGATTTGCCATATCTTATACACCCTGGCTCAGAAACCTGATACCTGACATCAACCTGGCCTACCTGGCCGGGTACTTCCGGGTGGATGAACAGCAGGTGATCAGCACCTCGCTTCGCTATTTTTCCCTGGGTAATATCACTTTTACCAATATTGACGGAAGTTTTGCCGGACAGTATAATCCCAATGAATTTGCCATCGATGCCGGTTACTCCAGGCTCTTTACCGATAATTTTTCCGGGGGGATCGCTTTCCGCTTTATCCGTTCCGACCTGACCAGTGGTCAGACTTCCAATGGGCAGGAGACCAAGGCGGGCATTTCTTTTGCTGCTGACCTTGGTTTCTACTACCAGAACCAGGTGGATGTGGGATCAAGCGATGGAGAATGGGCTGCAGGAATCAGTCTTACCAATATGGGAACCCCTATCTCCTACAGTGTGGATTCCGACAAGACACCCATCCCCACCAATATGCGCCTGGGGGGAAGGTTCTCCTATAACATCGATGAATACAATTCGATCTCAATTAATATGGATCTGAACAAGCTTCTGGTTCCCACTCCCCCGGTATATAATGATTCCATATACCGGGAAACCGGTCAACAGGTGGTGGAAAGGGGGAAGGAGCCTCCGGGATCTATCGTATTTGGAATGGTCCAGTCTTTCTATGACGCACCGGGTGAAACACGTGGCGACGGCACCTACAGTGTTTTTACCGAAGAGATGCATGAGATCGCTTACAGCATCGGAGTTGAGTACTGGTACAGGAAGCAGTTTGCCATCCGGACAGGCTACTTTCACGAGTTCGAAACAAAAGGGAACAGGAAATACTTCACGGTGGGTGTTGGACTGAAGCTCAATGTATTTGCCCTTGATTTTTCCTACCTGGTTCCCACCAATGGTCAGAACAGCCCACTGGCCAATACCCTCAGGTTTACGCTGGGATTTGATTTTGCTGACCTGAATTAAGAAGAACTAACCATGAGTTTCCGGATTGGTTT
>JAYEOJ010000428.1:0-13517 GCA_034722835.1 Bacteroidota bacterium
AAAGGGAGAAGAAAGTTCAGACGGCCCGGTGGAAACCCTCTATCTGGGAGGAGGAACCCCTTCGCTTTTATCCACCTCTCACCTTGAAAAAATTATCAATGCCATACATAAATACTTTTCCTTTCAGGAGAATTCCGAATGGACCATTGAATGCAATCCGGACGATTTGAATGAGAACCTGGTAAAACAGTTGCGTAAGACAGGATTTAATCGTTTGAGTATTGGGATTCAGTCGTTTCATAATAGAGACCTGAAAATCATGCGCCGGTCCCATTCGGCCAGACAAGCTGAAGAATCAGTCCGCCTGGCAGCTTCCGGGGAATTTGATCGTATCACCGTGGACCTGATCTATGGAATTCCCGGACAATCTATTGCAGAATGGGAGAAGAATATTGACCAGGTGCTATCGCTCCCGCTTAGCCACCTCTCGGCCTACCACCTCACCTTCGAACCCGGAACCGTATTCGATCACTGGAAAAAAAAGAGAAGACTGGTGCCGGTACCTGAAGAGAATAGCTTAGAGCAATACAGGATCCTGAGGGAGAAGCTGCTTTCAGCGGGATTTGAACATTACGAATTGTCCAATTTCGGCCTGGGAGCCATTGTTTCGAAACACAATATGCTCTACTGGACCGGACAGGCCTATCTGGGCCTGGGCCCTTCGGCCCATTCTTTTGACGGAAAAAAGCGAAGCTGGAATATTTCCTCATTAAAGACCTACATGGACCATATTGCTTCAGGGAAAGAGATCAGCGAAAGCGAAGATCTTTCCGGCAGGGAGAACTATCATGATTATCTCATTAGTTCTTTACGAACAAAATGGGGTGCTGATCCTGCCCATATTGAACTTATGTTTGGAAAGCAGTTTCGTGTACATTTTGAAGAACAGGCCCGGACATTTATTCAAACAGGAAGCATGATGGAAGCAGAAGGAAAGCTGATTATCGAACCCGGACAATGGTTGATCACCGACCATATTCTCAGGGCACTGTTTATGGATTAGGCTCAGGCTGCCGACATGGCCGATACGATCAGCTCTTCAAGTTTTTCACGGAGGGTATTGTAACTGAAATACTTCTTGCCCAACTGAAAATTGTATTCGGAAATTTCTGAGGCCAGGGCAGGATTGTAGATGATCTCTGCCATGTCGCTGACAGCAGCAGCACTTAGTTCTGCGTTTTCAATCATAACAGTTTTAAAACCCTTACTGCCTATGTCTGGCATATAAACAGGCTCGTAATTATTTACGAAGATGGGCCGTTTGGCCAGGACGGCCTCTACAAAGGCGTTTCCAAAACCCTCATAGGTACTGAAATAAGTGCAAGCCGTAGCCTTGGCATAGGCATCTGACAGGGAAAAACGCACTTCGTCACCGTTGGAAAGACCTTTGTTATGAAACAGATGGTAGGCAAAACTTACCTGTTCGCCCAGCTTTAATTCATGTATCTGGTTTACCAGTTCATTGTAGTAGGCGCTTCCAGCATCATCGGCATAATTTCCGGTAATGATTAATTTGATCTTTTTATCATTGAGCTCATGCACCAGCTGAATGGCCGATTCGATGCCCTTGCGTCTTACAATCCGGGTGATCTGGAACAGAAGCAAATCAGTTTTTTTGAAGCCCATATGTTCGGCCAGCTTTTCATTCCTCGGATTGGGAAGACCGAAGGGCTGATCAAAATCCATCACATTGGGAACATTGGTAGCTTCACGGGAAAAGCGCCCCTTTAGTGTATTTGCAGCATGGGTATTAATTACAGCATGTACAGCATTGGGAGCCCGAAGGGGAAATACTTCCGAAATAAAATCATTGATCTCTTTATGGGGGGACAGGTATCTGTCTCCCCGTTCCCAGGCAAAATCGTGATCATGAGTAATGGTAGGTATTCCGGTTTTATGAACCGCTTTATTGATAGCCATTCCCATTTCCAGGTGGGAAGGGAGGGCAGAGGCATTTTCGGAGATAATCAGCTCAATCTTTCGCTCCTGTATCCAGTGCATGATCTTTTTATAAATCACTTTTGAGTACAGGTTCAGATGCTCTATCAGCTCCTCAACTTTGGTTTCGGGATAAAAAAACGCCTTTTTCTGACTCCAGAAACTTTCCGGAGAGAAAAAAGACATTTCAGGAACCAGCGTCTCGGTTTCCGGATCCATTGGGCGCTCCTGGAACTGACCTGAAAGGGTGAATACGCGGTGACCCATGGAAAGCAGGACATCAATCCATTTCTCGGTCTCAAGTGCTACGCCATCAACCCCACCGATCCGCCCAATAATAATACCGATGTTCATACCGGAGCTGGATATTTATTTAAGTACGAATGAAGATGATCCGATTTGTTTTCCTTCAGAATAGAGCTCCACGGTATGTTCTCCAGGCACGATTTCACCATCATTGGTCCAAAAAATGGAGACTGGAAGATCTTCGTTTTCGTAGTTGATAATCCTGGAAGCGGAGGCAGGAATCTGTTCTTCATTGAAATCTATCATTTCAAGCTCGGGTGATCCAAGTACCACCTGATCGGGCCTGATAATACGAAGAAGTATAAGTTTCTCACCGGCAGGGCTAACCTTGTTGGCTCTGAGAACAAAATCAACCCTTACTTTCTCTGCTGTTCTGATCCTGGAAGACTCTTTATCGCGTTTATTCAGGAGCACCAGGTTGATCTGGGAAGCCTGAAGCATAGTAGCCAGATCCTTGATTTCTTCCAGCTGGGTTTTATCTTTTTCAAGTTGCTCTTTTTCAGTTTCCAGACGCAATTCGGTGTTCCGCAACTGTTTGTTCATGGCCAACAACTCCTGGTTTTGCATATTCAGAGAATCTATCTGCACAATGTAGCTTCGCAAAACAGAACGCAGGGTCTCCATCTCTTTCCGGTACATGCGGATCTTGTAGGCATCTTCTGCCTGAAGAGAGATCAGTTTTTCAATTTTATCCTTCTGTTGTTGCATCTCAACCTGTAACTCCAGGTTGTTTGTTTCAAGGGTGTCGTATCTGAAATAGATATTACGCAATTCCCCTTCAAGGGAATCTTTTTCAATGCGGAAAAATTCCGTTTTTTCAACCAGATCTGAAGAAACCAGGTTCAGATTTTTCCGGGTGTCAAGCAGCATATATACGGCAACGGCCAGTATAACCACCAGCAGACCAAGGACTCCGTACAAAGCATTTACATTGGTTTTCTTTTCAGCCATATTGAAAGAATTAATTTAGGACAAATATACACATTACTTGGAAGGTAGAGAGCTTACCTCTTCAATGGTGATAATGTTATTTACAATCGCATAGATGGTTAATCCGGAAACAGATTTAATTCCCAGTTTGCTGTTAATATTCTTCCGGTGAGTCATAACCGTGTGGGCAGAAAGGAATAGCTTTTCTGCAATCTGCCGGTTCGTAAGCCCCATGGAGACAAGCCTTACTATGGTTGTTTCACGTGGAGAAAGGTCCGAAGAAGGAGTCTCCGGATCTTTATTGTCCCGATCAAGCAGGTTCCGGATTTTCCGGATGATTACCTCCTTATCCTCCAACAGGTGTATGGATGAATGGGCTTCGTGTTTTTGGGAATCTTCTGTAACGCCCTCTTTGTGGGCCCCTTCGAGAAGAATTGTCTTTTCAAGCAGCTCAGGTTTTGAAATAAACAAATTAGCCCAGCGCTGAAATTCAAATTGACCGATTATGACAAATTCCACCGGGTGGCTTTCCAGGTAGGGCAAAAAGGACTCGTCTGCTCCAAACTCTTTCAATACCCTGACTCCCTGAATGCGGTTTAGCAGGGCGATCACTCCCTTACGCACCAGGTAGGAATCAACAACCAGTATGAAACCAGAGATCTTCATCCAGTTGGTTCGCGGTTTAGCAATACATTCTCCAATTCGGCAACACGGGGAATCAGGACCTTATCTTCCATATCCGCATGGTCAACAAGATCTTTCATAAGTACGGCCAGATCGTTCAGCACCTGATGGCAAAGCTGAAGATCATCAAAAGGAGGGAGGTATTTGATGATGAGTTCAGAGAGAAGCTTTAAACTGGTTTCCAAACGATCATGTTCCTGTTCAAATTCCCTGATTGAATACTTCTCAAGTTTCTTAATAAATCCGGAATCGGGCTTCTCCAGTGAGGCCTGCCTTTCCAGCTCAAGTACATAGGGAAGAATCTGCTCCTCCTCCTGGGAAACATGCACCATGAAATCCTTCTTATAGTCATTGAAGAAGTTGGTTACCAGATTAATTTCCTTTTCTGATAGGCTGGGATGCTCCATCAGGCGGTGTAGTTTTTTTTCTACCGAAGGCAGGGCAATCTCTTTGTAGTAATTATGGGTTGAGGATATATATTGTACCATGATACCCAGCGAGAAGAGCGAAAGACCTTCTCCCGGCACATACAATTCATCCAGGTAAGCGTTGGCAATTTCAAGAAAGAAATCTGTGTTGACCCCGTGGGCCTGGCAAACTTCATCCACACTGAGTTCTCCAAAACCGGATTTCAGGTTGAACCGGGGCAGAAGAGGAAGCAGCTGAAGGTTCTCAAGCACCACCCTGAACATAGGCATCTCCCGGGCTATCATTTTCTTTTAGTTTGTTTGTAAATTTCCGTTTCAGTAATTCCATATTTTTCATCCTCCTCCAGGTTGCCGAGAGGCTCCACATGAACCATCACATCATAGATGTTTTTCAGGTTCGATTTAATGCTGTTCTCTACATTTTTAGCAATATCATGTGCCTCTTTGACAGGAAGGTCTGGATCAACCTCAATATCCAGGTTGATCATATAATAATGTCCGATTTTCCGGGCTCTGACCCGGTGCGGATTGTGGGCCCCTTTTACGGCATGAACCGATTCGAACAACTTGTCGTAGACCTGGGTGTTGTCAATGCCATCCATCAGATCGATATTGGACTTCATAAAGATACGGAAGCCTTCATACATAATGAAGAAAGAGATCAGAAGAGCGATGATGCGATCAATCAGGGGCTCTTCCAGGATCACTGTAAAAAACAGACTGACCAGAACACTCAGTGAAAGGAGAATATCATTACGCATGTTCCGGGCATTGGCAATTAACATGGTGCTTTCTACTTTTTTACCAGTCCGGGACAGCATAAGTGCCAGGAGAAATTTCCCCAGGATCGAAACAAGGGTAACCCAGATGGCAAGCTTGCCCGGAGTTTCCAGGACACCCCCGGTCACAAGGATGCGGATGGTTGAAAAGGCCAGTTGGGCTCCCGCAAAGAAGATCATAAATGAAAGCACCTTGGTAGCAACGGTATCAGCCTTTTTATAGCCGTAAGGGAATTTGATATTGGGAGGCCTGGCGATGATTCTGGCTGCCACCAGCACAACCACCGATGAAACAATATCCGATACCGAATCGATTCCATCGGCAATCACCGCATAAGATCCGGAAATAAATCCTGCCCCCAATTTTAGAAAGGCCAGCAAAGCATTCCCCAAAATGGCCCACCAGGAGGCACGAATTATCTTTTGTTCCCTTTTCATCTACCGGGCTTCTGTATGAATCAGACTGGGGGCATGGTTCGTTTTAAATTCAAATTGCAGGGTGACGTGACCCACCCCGCTTTCGTTCTTCAGATACATTTCGATTTCATCCTGTATCTGTTTTACCTGGCTCAGCATAAGATCATTCTTCAGTTCCACATGTGCCTCCAGGTGAAGCTCATGGTCGGTAAGCATCCAGGCATGAATATGATGGATGTTTAACACCTCGGGCTGTTGTTCAACTCTTTTTTTTATGGCAGGCAGATCAAGATGATCAGGCGCAGATTGCATCAGGATATTAACAGCATCTTTCAGGATAACATATCCAGACCGAAGAATATAGATGGATATAAGTAAGGTGATAAGGGGATCGATCCAGTCGATCTTGAAAAGCCGGATCATAACAGCACCCATGACTACAACCACTGAAGAGAGACTATCTCCGATCAGATGTATGTAGGCGGCCTTTACATTGATGCTTTTACCGGCATCTTTTCTAAGAATAAGTACGGCGTAAAGATTGGCAAGCAGCCCGATCATTCCCACCACAAGCATAATCATGGAGTTGATGGGTGCCGGGTTCTGCCACCTGTGCCAGGCTTCTCTTAGCAGGAAAACACTCATTACAATCAGGATCACCGCATTGATCATTGCGGCCAGAATTTCTATTCGCTTGTATCCGAATGTTCTTTTTTGATTCGCTTCACGCCTGCCAATAATGGTAGCCAGGTAAGCAATAAATGTAGCGAAGGTATCACTGAGATTGTGGAGGGCATCAGACAGAAGAGCCAGACTGCCGGAAAGGATACTACCGGCAATTTCCACAATAGTAATCACCAGGTTCAGAAAAGTCGCTACCAGCAGATTTTTTTCATTCACCACGTGCTTGTGGTGATGCGAGTTACGATGCTTAACTTTTCTTTTTTCTGTCATCTAAATAAACAATATGAGGCTAAGTGCCATAATTGCCATTCCGGCTACAAATCCATAAACAGAATGATGATGCAGTCCATACTCTCTGGCCGTAGGAAGCAGTTCATCGATGGATATAAATACCATGATGCCAGCCACACCGGCAAAGATAAATCCAAATAGATTATCATTCAGGAAAGGCATCAGGATGAACCAGGCCAACAGGGCGCCTACCGGCTCTGCCAGCCCCGATAAAAACGAAAGGAAAAACCCCCTTTTTTTACTACCCGTTCCATAGGAAATTGGAACAGAGACTGCAATCCCCTCTGGAATGTTGTGAATGGCAATGGCCACTGCAATGGGAATGGCGATGGAGGTGTCTGATAAACCAGCCATAAACGTTGCAACACCCTCCGGAAAATTGTGAATGGCAATGGCCAGTGCAGTAAACAGCCCCATTCGTACCAGCCTGGAGTCCTTTCCATTGCTTTTGGCCATATCCTCCACATTTTTGATTTCGTGCGGGTTTTCTGGTGAGGGAATTAAACGGTCAATCAGGCCGATCAGGAGAACTCCGCTGAAAAAGGCAAGTACAGAATACCAGGAGGCCATCGTTTCTCCCAAACCGGGAACCAGGGCTTCCCGTGCTTTTGGGAGAATTTCAACAAAGGAAACATAGACCATCACTCCTGCCGAAAATCCAAGACTGACAGAAAGAAAACGGGTACTGGTGCTCTTTGTAAAAAAGGCCAGAGCACTTCCTATCCCGGTCGATAAGCCGGCAAAAAGGGTAAGCCCAAATGCAAACCAAAAATTCCCCGTTTCCATGAAGAAGCTGTTTAGCTGGCCTTTCTTCCCTTTTTAGGAGCCTTGGGAATTGGTTCCTGGGAGAAATAATGGGGCCGTCTGGCAGTCCAGATAATCATTGCAACTCCCGCAACAATAAAGGGAAGACTCAGTAATTGACCCATATTAAATGTCATACCTGCCTCGAATGGCACCTGGTCGTTTTTTACAAATTCGATTAAAACGCGGGCAGAGAAGAGGAGAATCATAAAAACTCCGAATATAAAACCATCCCGCACCTTCAGGTGTCTTTTTCGATAAAAGATAAACAGCACCACAAAAATCAGAATATAACTGAGGGCTTCATATAGTTGGGTGGGGTGCCGGGCCACTGTGGGAAGCAGCGCTCCGGTATTGGGATCAAACAGTTGATCCCTTACGAACTCAAAACCCCAGGGCAAATCGGTGGGACGCCCGTAGATCTCAGAGTTGAAAAGGTTTCCCAAACGAATAAATGCGCCCCCCAGGGCCACCACAATCACAATGCGGTCGATGAGCCAGAGGAAGGAAAGCTTGTATTTACGTATGTATAGCCAGAGGGAAAGCAATATACCGATAGCCGCCCCGTGACTTGCAAGTCCGCCTTTCCATATTTTCAGGACCTCCAGGGGATTTTTCAGGAAATATTCCGGCTCGTAAAAGTAACAGTGTCCCAGCCGGGCTCCAATAACCGTGCCTACTGCAATGTAAATCAACAGCTGATCCATCATTTCTGAAGTAAGCCTTTCGGTAGCAAGGAACCTGGTAAAAACAATGTACCCGGACAGAAAAGCGGAGGCAAACATTAAACCGTACCACCGGATGCTCAATTGTCCGATGCTGAATATTTCGGGATCCACATTCCAGGTAATGGCATCAAAAATCATAGCAGTATACTATTATTGTTAGAGCACAAATATAATAACATTCCGGGGGTTTCCCCTGAAGCTTATATCTTTGTATGTTTGCACTAAATTGATAGAACGTGTCAACTAAACACATCTGGTATCTCCCGCTTATACTCTTTTGTTGGAGTTGTGCTCAGCAGGGCAGCCCCTCTGGCGGTCCGCGCGACGAAGATCCTCCCCAGGTGCTTGAATGTGATCCCCCCAATTACAGCACGCAATTCGTATCAAAAAAAATGCAGATTACCTTTGATGAATATATTGTTCTGGACAATGTAAATCAGCAACTAATTGTTTCTCCACCCATGGAGGAACAACCGGAGGTAAAGTTGAGGAAGAAGACCCTGATCATTGAATTCGAAGAGGCGTTAAAGGAAAATACGACCTATACCTTCAATTTCGGGGATGCCATAAAAGACCTTCACGAAGGAAACAAACTTCAGAATTACGAATATGTATTTTCCACGGGCGAGATCCTGGATTCCATGTCAGTGAGGGGAAATCTGAAATATGCAGAAAACCTGGAAGTTCCGGATGAACCGATTAGCATCATGTTATATTCCGATCTCAGAGACTCGGTACCTTTGCTGGATATTCCCCTGTACGTAGGGAGATCCAACGACAGCGGGGTTTTCAGTGTGAATAACCTGCGCCCGGACGAGTACAAGGTATTTGCCCTGAAAGACGGGAACAACAACTTACTGTTTGACCTGCCCTCGGAAGAGATTGCATTCCTGGATTCAAGTCTTATTGTGAATGCCGAATTTGCCCGGCAATTGTTAGCGGACTCACTTGTTTCGACCGCAGTACCCGATACCGTGTCCACCGATACTTCCGGCATTGTTTCGGACTCCATTGCCAGTAGCGGTCCGGATTACAATTCTATATATATTGATTTGATGCTGTTTACAGAAGCCTCCGAAATTCAGTATCTGACAGACAATGCGAGAGATGACCGGCGAAAATTGCATCTTGTTTTTGCGCTTCCGCTTACAGATACATTCAGCTATCGAAGCCTGCAGCCAGCTAATGAAAGCAAACCTCGTTTCCTGGAACATTTCTCCACGACCAGGGACAGCCTTACCCTCTGGATAAGGGATTCGACGGATTACAAGAAGGATAGTATTACCTTAAAACTTAACTATACCATAAAGGATACTACAGAGCAACATGTAATCAAAACGGATACAGTTCTGTTTACTTACCGGGAAAAAGAGACAAAGAGCAGAAGGGCACAAGCAGCTCAGAAAACAGAGGAAAAGCTGAAATTTACAACCATCAGGAACAATGGACACCTGGACCTGAACCGCCAACTGGCACTGAATATTGATTTTCCGATAGGCAGTCTGAATGACACCCTTTTCTCACTGTACCATATTCCCGATTCGGTCGAAGTGCAGGTCCCTGTTGTGGTGACAGCAGACACGCGGAATCCTTACAGGATCATCCTGTCTGCTTCCTGGGAATCTGATTCCAGGTACCGGATGCTGGTTCTTCCCGGGGCGATTGCAAGCATTTACCCGATGCCACACGATACCATTGATGTAAGCTTTAATACCCGGGATCTGGAGTTTTACGGACAAATCCTTCTTTCGCTGTCAAATGTAAATAATCGGGTATTGGTTCAGCTTTTCAGCGGCAAGACCCTGGTTGAGGAGAAAACTGTTGAAGCAGACGGACAATATACCTTTCCCTTTCTTTCACCTAAAGAGTACACGTTTAAATTTATCCACGACCTGAATGGAAACGGACGCTGGGATACCGGAAATTATTTGGAAAAATTACAACCTGAACCTGTGGAACTGCTACCCACCGCAATCGAAGTCAGATCCAACTGGGATCACGATGTTTCCATGATCCTGGAAAAATAGATCAGCTATTCTCTGTTTTTTTATCAAGACGCTTCCAGATAAGTGCTGCTGCACCCAGGACCGCGATATTCTTTTTCAAAAGAGCCGAAGGAACTATATCAATTTTATCCCGAAAGATGGGCAAGAGGTGTTCCTCCATACTTTTTTTGGCAGGATCAATGATCCATTTCCCGGCCTTCGCCAGTCCGCCGAACAGGAAAATTCTTGCCGGACTGATATGGGCCACCGTGTCGGCCAGGGCGCGCCCAAGCAAATAGCCGGTTCTTTCAAAAGCTTTTATGGCAATGGGATCTCCCAATTCTGCCTGGGCGGTAATGATCTTGGGTTTTAATTTTGAAAAGGGAATTTTCCGAAAGGCGCTTTCAATATTCTCTTCTGCCATCAACTCATAAACAGTTCGCTTGATTCCCGTGGCCGATACATAGGCTTCAAGACAACCCCTTTTACCACATCCACATTGCCGGCCATGGTCATATACAAGCACATGTCCCAGTTCTCCAGCAAAACCATCGTGCCCGTAAACGATATCCCCATTCACCACCAATCCGCTTCCAAGTCCGGTTCCCAGGGTGATCATCACAAAATTCTTCAGATCCCCGGCACCCCCAAACAGCATCTCGCCCAGAGCTGCGGCATTGGCATCGTTGGTGACCAGGATGGGAAGATGAAACTGATTTTCCATCAGTTTTACAAATTCAATCCTGCCTTTCCAGGCCAGGTTGGGAGCGTTCTCGATGGTCCCTTCATAGTAATTGCCATTGGGAGCCCCAACGCCAATACCAAGCATCAGAAAAGAAGTTTCGATCTGCTCCAGGCTCTGCATTACATGTGCATGAAGCGCCTGAATAAATTCTTCAATGGTCGGGTATCCGCGTGTGCTTATTTCATCCTCGTAGTGGATAAAACCTGTGCGATCCACCAATCCGATTTTCGTAAATGTTCCTCCAATATCTATTCCAAGGACAACTTCCAGAGCCATAAAATTTGTGTCTGTTGATTAAACGATATAAAAGTAACAAATCTCCGTCGATTACGTTAAATTAGCTGAGACATCTAAACAAGAAGTCATGAACAATTTTATAGTACCCATCGATTTTTCAGTGGATTCGATGAAAGGACTTGAATGGGCCATTCTGTTTTCGCAGAACAAAAGCATTAACATCCAAATGGTCTATGTATTATCCAACAGCTCCAATTTCCAATCCAGCGTTGTGGAGCAGGAACACAAATATGCTGAAACCCAGTTTAAAATGCTGGTAAAAGAATACGGACCCCGCATGGGAAATCAATCCAGGCTCAGGTACATCATTAAGAAAGGGAAGGTATACAGGGAGGTTGTAAACCAGTTGAATTCATATAAGAATGCTGTAGTTTCAGCGTCCACCCATGGTGCTTCTGGTTTTGAAGAGCTTTTCATCGGGAGCAATGCCCTGAAAATCATGGCAGCCACCGAACATCCGGTTTTTACTCTACGGACCACTGTCCCGGACAATGTTAGAAAAATCGTTGTTCCCATTAAGTTGCATCTTGATACCCGCCAAAAAGCCCCGATTGTAGCAGATCTGGCCGAACTGTTTGGCGCGGAACTACATGTAATAACCATTTCCACCCGGAGTAATAAGCGGGATCTGGCCAGACTGGAAACCTATGCAAATCAGGTTATCAATTACTTTAAAGCCAGGGAGTTGAAAACAATTGCCAAAACGCTGATAGGCGAAAGTTTGCCACATGTAACATGCAACTATGCAGAGGCAGTAGATGCAGATTTGATCACCATCATGTCCAGTGCCTTAGATAAATGGAATGTGTTTCTGGGTAGTTATGCACAGCAAATGGTTAAAAGCGCTACGGTACCGCTACTGAGTATCACACCCAGAGAGAAGCAAATTCCCACCGGATTCAGAACTTTTGGAGGATAGGTAATAAAACAGAAAGAACATAAGGATAACAGCGCCGGAACGCAGTTAAACGCGCTGATGGAATCACTGCCTTTCGCAACCTGGCTTAAGGATGAAAACGGTCATTTCAACCAGGTGAATGAAATGTTCCTTATCACCATGGGGAAAGAGCATTCTCAGGTTATTGGTAAAAGAGACAGTGAGGTATTTGATCCGGAGGAAACCAGGTTAATGGAAGAGGGCGAGCTTGAGGCAAAGAATACCGGGAAAATCAGTGAATCCACCTATTCCAGGAAGAAAAGAATCATTAAGACGGTTCATTTCCCGGTAAGAGATGAACATGGTAGAATTATAGGAACGGGCGGATACCGGGAGGATGTTACCAACCTGACAGATTCCCTGCAGGCGCTTCACCGGGACAGAGAGACCCTGGAGGTCCTCCTGGAAACCATGCCTTTCTGCATTTTCTTTACAGACAGGCATCATCGCTATATCCGGGTGAACAGGATGATGGCCAAGCTGCTCCGGGTATCCGGATCTGACCAGGCAACGGGAAAAACCAATAAGGTGTTTTTCACCAAGCGGGTAGCCAGAAAAATGATAGAAGAGGATCGAAGCATTCTTGAAACGGGAAATCCCATAGTCAACAAGATTGTCTATTTTGAAGATAGCGGAGTAGACGGATTCTGGATGGAGAAAAATAAGATTCCCATCAGGGATGAAAGAGGTGTTATCACCATGATCATGGGAATTTTCAAGGATGTGTCGAATCTGATGCAAATTGAAAATGAGCTAAAGCACGCCCGGGACCGGGCAGAAGAGGCAGACCGCCTGAAAACCTCTTTTCTGGCAAACATGTCACATGAAATCAGGACCCCCATGAATGGCATTATTGGTTTTGCCAACCTGCTAAGGGATCCGGGACTATCAGAAGAGAAAAAAGATCTGTTTCTAAAACACATCGACCATTCATCCGGTCAGCTACTGAACATTATCGATGACATCATCGATATTTCGAAAATTGAATCCGGGCAAATGAAAATCTCCAACAAACCTGTTCGGATAAACGGAATTCTTGATGAGATCTATTCTACCTTCTTTCACAGCATCAGGGGGGATGCTCCCGGAGAAAAAAAGGTGGCTTTTAATCTTAAAAAAGAGAACGAATCCAAGGATTTCACTATTGTTACCGATGATTACAGGTTGAGCCAGATCTTCAATAACCTGATAGGAAATGCCATTAAGTTCACAAAGGAGGGACATATCACATTTGGCTACTCACTGAAGAATCATCGTCATGTGGAGTTTTTCGTCAGTGATAGTGGTATTGGCATTCCCAATAATAAGATTAAGCTGATTTTTGACAGATTCGGGCAGGTGAACCAGGAGCGATCACCTCAACCCACCGGGACCGGACTGGGATTGCCCATATCCAAAAGCCTGGTAGATCTGATGGGAGGCGAGATGTGGGTCGAGTCGGATGTTGGAAAAGGAACTACATTTTATTTTACCCTTCCCCTGGTGGTAGAGGCGCCGGAGGAAGAGGGCAGGGTGTTGATATCTAACAAAAGCTATAATTGGAGTAACAAACAGATTCTTGTTG
>JAYEOJ010000428.1:13527-31120 GCA_034722835.1 Bacteroidota bacterium
TGGATGTTTGTCAGGGAGATGTTAGGACAGTCCGGAGCCACCATACACAGAGCAAGGAACGGGCACGAGGTAGTCACCAAAACCAAAAAACTTGTGCCCGATGCCATTCTGATGGATATAAAAATGCCCGAAATGAGCGGAATTGATGCTGCCAGGAAAATCAGGAAATTTAATAAGACCGTTCCCATTATCGCGCAAACTGCATTTGTAATGGCAGAGGAAAAGGAGGAGAGTATTCAGGCAGGGTGCAATCATTTTGTTACAAAACCTCTGGATCGGACCACTATTATGGAACTAATAGACGGCTATTTTAAATGAAAAGAGCAGTCATTGTAGTAGCAGCCGGATCGGGCAGCAGAATGGGTGGGGAGTTACCGAAACAATATCTCCAGCTTCAGGGGAAGCCCGTAATTATTCATACGCTGGAAAAATTCAGAAATTTTGATCCGGAAATAAAAGTGGTAGTGGTCCTGGCACCGGCGCACAGAGAGCTGTGGGAAGATGTGGCCACGTCTTATGCTATATGCAAAGACCTGGTGCTTGCAGAAGGGGGGGCTTCCCGTTACGATTCCGTAAAAAGCGGCCTGACCCATATCGGGGAGGAAGGCCTGATTGGAATTCATGATGCCGTGCGACCACTGGTAAGTCAGGATACCCTCTTACGCACCTATGAAGCAGCACAACACAAAGGAAGCGGAATTCCGGTCATAGAAATTGAAGAAACAGTGAGGAGGCTGGATGACGGGGGAGGCTCCACCCATTTGAACCGCAGCATATTGAGAAAGATACAAACACCACAGGTATTCAGAGCGGGGCAGATCAAGGAAGCTTATCAGCAGGCATATGATTCTGCATTTACCGATGATGCTTCGGTCTATGAATCGGTTTACGGAAATGTTAATCTGGTGGAGGGCAATCGGGAAAATATTAAGATTACAACGTCCACCGATATGCAACTGGCCTCACTGCTTATTGCTTCTCCTGAATAATGTCCCCACCCAGAGTGCTTTTAAACTCCGTCTGTTCCGGGTTTCCCATGTAGCCTACAAATGCTCCGCCTGTAGAGTAGGCATTCAGATATTCAGAACTGTTTACCTTTACCTGGGCGCCTGTGTTAGCTTTTACCCAGGTATTTTCAGCTGCCAGTTCATAGCCCAGAAAATTCCCGGAGCTGTTGGCAACCACTGACAAACTCCCGGTGTTTCCCCGCAGGATGATATCTGAACCTTTGTGAACTCTGGCATTTATGGAATCTGAAGAAATAGCAAACTCAGCTTTTCCTCCAGTATCCGCTTTCAGGCTCAGGGTCCTGGCAGGCACGACATCAGCCGATTGAACAACCGCCCCCCGGGTGATTTCAAGCCCCGTGAGCTCTGTACAGTATAATTTCACCTTAATGGCAGAGGTCTTCTTTAATGCAGTCGGGGTTTTCAGAGTCAGAGTGCCTTTACTCCATGAGATATTTAGCTTCTCTGCTTCATCCTCTCCCTCGAATTTCAGGTGCGTCTCGTCGGAAACCACAAGTTCCAGATGAATATTTCCGGCTACCTTGACTTCTTCAAATGGGCTGACGGCAGGAAGGATAAATTCCTGTGCGGCAACAGTTAACGGAATAAGCCAAAGAATAAAAAGTGTTATTATTGCTTTCATAAGAGGTGTTTTAGCGGTAAAATTACGTATAATAATTTATTACCTTGCAGCCCTTGAGCATGATGCGTATGGCAAAGGCATTGAAATTGTTAGCGGTTTGTTTTCTGCTGTGTCATGCAACAGAAGCAGTATCTCAGGATTCACTGGTGATTGCCGACGATGAATTGTTAATTCAAGGATTTGAGATCACAGGGAATAAGGTGACTCATGAATCTGTGATTCTGAGGGAACTGGTTTTTGACGTGGGCGATACCATAGAGAAGATGCAGCTGATTCCCGCGCTGCAGAGAAGCAGGGAAAACTTGCTGAACCTGGCCATCTTCAATTTTGTTCACCTGAATGTTACCCACCAGGGGGATAACCGGATCAAAGTTATTATTGAAGTAACTGAACGCTGGTATTTCTGGCCGATTCCGATCCTGGAGTATGCGGACAGAAATTTCAGCACCTTCATTGAAAACAGGGATTGGGACAAGATCAATTACGGAGTATGGCTGAAATGGAAAAATTTCAGAGGAAGAAATGAGCTTCTCACGGCTAAAATCCGGCTGGGGTATGTGAAGGAATACGCCCTGGCCTATTCAAAACCCAATCTTGGAAAAAGGCAGAATCATGGAATCTCCTTCGGGTTCAATGCAAATCAACAGGACGAAGTAAGTATATCTACGGTTAATAACAAGCCCAATGAATACCAGCCCGAGGACGTGCCTGCAAAGACCAGGTTAAACACCTTTGTAAACTACAGATACAGGCCAAAGCTCTACACAATCCATGCACTTCGCTTTGAGTATTATGATTACCTGGTATCCGATTCAGTGGCGATTATAAATCCAAATTACCTGGGGGATGGTGATACCAGGCGCAATTACTTCATGCTTTCCTATATATTTAATTATGATATCAGGGATTCCAAGGTGTATCCCCTGGAAGGATTTAATATAAAACTCAAAGCAGAACAAATCGGCCTGGGACTGGTTCCGGATTTTGATTATAAAACCCTTCGGCTCACCGGCGTTCTGATGTATCATCAGAAATTCACCAACTGGTTATTTTTTTACAATACCACCAAAGCAAGGTTCTCTTCAGAAAAAATCATGCCCCACGTTATGAATAAGGCCCTGGGGTATTACGAGAATTTAAGTGCCTATGAACCCTATGTGATCGATGGATCAGATTATGTGATCACCTATTATAATATGAAATTTCAGCTGGTGAAACCAAGCTCCTATACTGTTCCATTTCTCGGAATGGAGCAGTTTAATAAGATTCACTATGCTGTCTATGTGAACTTGTTTGCTGATGCGGGCTATGTAAGGAACGATTTTCCTGATCCAACCAACACAATGGTCAACACCTGGCAATTTTCTGCGGGGATCGGACTCGACCTGGTTACCTACTACGACAAGGTATTCAGGATTGATTACTCCATCAATCGCTATGGGGAGCATGGCTTTTTCTTTCATGTGGAGACTCCCTTCTACAGATGGTAAAGCATTCTGGATGAAAAATAAGCTCAGGGATCGATCCAGTCGCCTTCGCTTCTTACCAGGTTAATTAAGGCCTGGAGGGCCTCTTCTTCAGGAATGTTCCGGATTCTGGCCTCCCGGCCCTTGTAGATACTTACCCGGCCCGGTCCGGCTCCCACATATCCATAGTCGGCATCGGCCATTTCACCCGGACCGTTAACAATACAGCCCATGACCCCGATCTTCAATGTGGTAAGATGGGAGGTGGCGGTACGGATCTCTTTCAATCTGGCAAGAATATCAAAATGGGTACGCCCGCAGGACGGACAGGCTATGTATTCCGTTTTGCTAATCCGGGCTCCAGCAGCCTGAAGGATATTCAGGAGTGTGTCGTTAATCATGGATACCGACAGATGGGGATTTTCCACCCACACCCCATCCAGGACACCGTCCACCAGAAGGGAACCCAGCTCTCCGGCCAGCTGTATCTGAAATCTGGAGAGGTCTTCCGTTTCGAAAGTAATTTTAAACAGGATGGGGGCCTTTTTGTTTGTTGTACAGAAGCGGTTCAGACGGGATTTGATTTCCTGGATGCTATGGTCCCCCTTTTCTAACACCAGTATCTTTTCACCTGAATCCAGCAGTTGAGGCTCCTTTTCCCATGCTTCGTAAGGAACCGTCAATCCATTTAGCAGAGCAGGTTTCAGATCGGCAGCCTGATCAGGAGGATCCGAAGAAATAATCTTCACCCTGCTTGCCTTGCCCACTCCAGCCACGGAAAGGGATCTTCTCCTGGAAAAGCTAAAAGGATCCCAGGCCAGTCTCTGGAAGGGATGGTAGGACAGTTCATTTGGTTTTGGAAAGAAAGAGACAATCTGCGATGCCACAGGCAACTCCATTTCGGGGGGTTCAGTCAGAGACACCCTGATGGTATCTCCCATGGCCTCCAGAAGCAGAGGGGCCATTCCCACCACAGATTTAATTCTTCCTTCGGGACCATCTCCGGCTTCGGTCACCCCCAGATGAAGAGGATAGGCCATCCCTTCCTGTTGCATCCGGTATACCAGAAGACGAACCGATTGTACCATCACCCTCGGGTTGCTTGATTTCATGGATACAACCACATCCTGAAAGGTCTCTGTTTTACAAATACGAAGAAACTGCATGGCCGATTCTACCATTCCTTTAGGCGAATCTCCAAAATGTTTCAAAATGGATTCGTCCAGGGAGCCATGATTTACCCCTATACGGATAGCCGTTCTTTCTTTCCTGCAACTGAACAGGAGGTCAGGAAGCAGGAGATCCACAGAACGGCCTTTCAGGTAATTTCCGGGATTGATCCGGATCTTGTCGCATGCGGGGGCAGCATCCAGGGCAAGCCCGGGCTTAAAATGGATATCAGCAATCACCGGCACCCTGTATCCTGCTTTAAGTAACAGGCTCCGGACCTTTTTCATGTTCTCCACCTCCCGTTTTCCCTGGGTGGTCAGCCGGATCAGCTCCGCTCCTGCTTCAATCATCCGAATGCATTGCGCTAGCGTAGCCTCCACATCATTGGTGTCGGTATTGGTCATGGATTGAATCCTGACAGGATGATCTCCTCCCAGGACAACAGAACCTATGGTAATTACATGCGAGCGATACGGCTTCATTTTGCTAAGAGATTTCCCAGTCGGCCCCATCTTTCCGGTCCTTCACGGTGATGCCCAGGCTGGTCAGCTTGTTTCGGATACGATCTGCAGTTTCAAAGTCGCGACTTGATTTTGCATCATCTCTTAACTGCAGGATCAAAGAAATCAGGTCACCGATTATCTCACTGGTTTTTCCCGGGGCTTCCTGTTGCTCCAGGCCCAGCACGGTGCTTATCCATGTATGGTACAGATTTTTCAGTTTTTCAAGCTCTTTCTCAGCAATGCTGTCTCTTCCTTCTGCCAGCTTGTTGATCTGTGGAATTCCACCCAGAAGATGCCCCACCAGTTTGGCGGTGTTTATATCGTCTTCCATGGCTTTGTTGCACTGTTCTGCCAGGGCATCCACATCTAATGAGCTTGCACCTGATGGCTGAATGTTATCCAGTGCAGCCACCGCATTCAGCAGGCGGGTTAATCCTTTTTCGGAAGCCTGCAGTGCGTCGTTGGAAAAATCAAGGGTGCTCCGGTAATGGGCCTGCAGGATGAAAAAGCGGATGACCATGGGGCTATAAGCCTGCTCCAGAAGCGGATGCTCTCCGGCAAATAGTTGATCGAGGGTGATGAAGTTGCCCAGCGAACGACCCATTTTCTGACCATTGGTAGTAATCATGTTATTATGCATCCAGTACCGGACGGCCGGCTTGCCATAACCGGCCACGTTCTGCGCAATTTCACATTCGTGGTGCGGAAAAAGCAGATCCATGCCTCCACCATGAATGTCAAACTGCATTCCCAGGTATTTGGTACTCATGGCAGAACATTCCAGGTGCCAGCCGGGGTAGCCATCACTCCATTTGGAGGACCACCGCATGATATGAGATTGATCGGCCTTTTTCCAAAGGGCAAAATCCAATGCGTTTCTTTTTTCCGATTGCCCGTCCAGCTCCCGCGTATTAGATAAAAGATCCTCTACCTTCCTGCCGGAGAGCTGGCCATAGGGATGATTGGCATTGTACGCATTTACATCAAAGTATACGGAGCCGTTAACCTCATAGGCAAAGCCCGCCTCTATGATCTTATCAATCAGCTCCTGCTGCTCAATGATGTGTCCGCTCGCCCTGGGTTCAATACTGGGATTAAGCACATTGAGAGCGTCCATGTTCAGGCGGTAGCGGTTCATATAGTGCTGAACCACTTCCATGGGCTCCAGCGATTCGAGCCTGGCCTTCTTCTGGATCTTATCCTCTCCTTCATCTGCATCATTTTCCAGGTGCCCCACATCGGTAATATTGCGTACATATCTCACCTTATATCCGAGGTATTGGAGATATCTGAAGAGCACATCAAAAGTAATGGCCTGACGCGCATGACCCAGGTGGGCATCACCATAGACGGTGGGACCACAGGCATAAAGACCAACAAACGGGGGATTGATGGGTTCAAAGCGCTCCTTCTTCCTGGTCAGGGTGTTGTATACAAATAGATTGTTGGTCATAACTATTGGTGGATAATCACATTGATGGAAACAAAATTAGTAAATTTAACCCGTACCGGAAATGTAGCTATTATGGGAAAGAGTAAACGACCTGGCAGGGAGAAATTTTCACGGGCTCAGGCAGCAGCACTGATCATGGGGGTGTTTGGAAGAAACCCGAAACAGGTATACAACTACAAGCAGATCTCAAAGCTGCTTTTCATAACAGATAAACAGCGCAGAGCAATTGTAAATACCACCCTGGATGAGCTTGTGGCAGAGAAACAACTGGAGCAGATGGGGCCCGGGAGGTACCGCCTCCTGAGCAGGGCCGGGTACAGGACCGGAACACTCGATATGACTCAGCATGGGTATGCCTTCCTGGTATCGGAAAACCAGGACGATGATGTGTTTATTGCCAGGAACAACCTGAAAACCGCCCTGGATGGCGACCTGGTCAAAGTCATTGTTTACCCGACAAGAAAACATAGTGCCCGCATCGAAGGCGAGGTGGTAGAGATTCTGGAAAGAGCCAGGGATACATTTGTGGGCACAGTGGAAATTTCTCGTAATTATGCTTTTCTGCTTCCCGACAGCCGCAAAATGCCCTTTGATATATTTATTCCCCTTGAAAAGCTGAAGGGTGTGGAGCACGGACAGAAGGCAATCGCACGTATTATCGACTGGCCCGAGAAGGTTAAGAACCCCTTTGGCGAAATTGTGGACATCCTGGGTTATCCAGGTGAAAATGATACAGAGATGCACTCAATCCTGGCCGAATTTGATCTTCCCATAAAATTTTCGAAAGAAGTGGAAGCCTATGCCGAAAAGATTCCGGACGGGATTTCTGCCGAGGAGATTAAAAGCCGGAGGGATTTCCGGAAGGTTCCCACCTTTACCATTGATCCGGCCGATGCCAAGGATTTTGACGATGCCCTGTCGCTCCAGCCCCTGGAAGACGGCCTGTGGGAGGTGGGGGTGCATATTGCCGATGTATCGCACTATGTAAAAACCAAAACCATTCTTGATAATGAGGCTTATGACCGGGCAACTTCAGTGTACCTGGTCGACCGGGTGGTTCCCATGCTTCCCGAAAAACTATCAAACGGAGTGTGCTCCCTTCGTCCCCATGAAGATAAACTCACCTTTTCGGCTGTGTTTAAGATGAACGAACAGGGGGAGGTGCTGGATGAGTGGTTTGGCCGTACCGTGATTCATTCTTCCAGGCGCTTTGATTACAGGGAGGCCCAGAAAATTATTGAAAGCGGAGAAGGGGACATGAAAGAGGAGGTGTTGAAGCTGTATGAGATTTCAAAAATATTGAAGGAAAAACGCTTTGAAAATGGCTCGGTGAATTTTGAAAGAGAAGAGGTAAAGTTTCATCTGGCCGAGGATGGTACTCCAACAGGAATCTACTTCAAAGTTCAGAAAGAGGCCAACTGGTTGATTGAGGAATTTATGTTGCTGGCCAATAAACGGGTAGCGGCCTATGCCAGCAGGGGTGGAAAGTATGAAAAGGAACTGAGTCCGGCTGAACCCAAAGGGAAAAAGCAGAAAGGAAAAACCTTTGTTTACCGGATTCACGATTTGCCCGACCCGGAAAAAATGGAGTCCTTTACAAGATTTATTGGCAAATTTGGCCATTCCCTGAATCCCCAGCAGTCCACACGGCGGCTGTCCTCCGCGTTAAATAACCTGCTGGATCAGGTGCAGGGCAAAAAGGAGCAGAATGTGGTAGAGATGATGGCGCTGCGTTCCATGGCAAAAGCACGTTATTCCACCAATAACATTGGTCACTATGGACTGGCCTTTAAAGACTATGCACACTTTACATCACCCATACGACGTTATCCTGATTTGATGGTACACCGCTTACTTGCCCACTACCTGGAGCAGGGCGAATCGAAGAATGCCGAAACCTATGAAAAGCGATGCCAGCATGCTTTTGAGATGGAGCGTCGGGCCATGGAGGCTGAAAGAGCATCTACTAAATACAAACAGGTAGAGTTTATGCAGGATAAAGTGGGGAAGCAGTTCGACGGAGTGGTTTCGGGCCTTACAGATTGGGGAATTTACGTGGAAATCGTAGATAACAAATGCGAAGGAATGGTCTCAATTAAGAGCATCGTGGATGATTTTTATGAATTTAACGAAGAGGAGTATATGATTGTGGGCCGGCAGTCGGGAAGGAAATTTGAGATTGGTGATGAGGTAAAAATAGAGGTAATGAATGCCAATCTTTCAAGGAGACAACTGGACTACAGACTTGTAGAACTGGAAGAGGAGGCTTAAATTTGAGTGGCGAATAAAAAGTTGACAGATGGTCGTTGTCAAGGAGGAGGTCAGAACACATATTGTGGAGGTTGCCCGCAGGATCTTCACCAGGTATGGTTTCAGAAAGACTACCATGGAGGAGATCGCCAGTACCTCACAGATGGGGAAGAGCTCCATATACTACTATTTTAAGAGCAAAGAAGAAATTTTCCGGGCCGTAGTGGAGTTCGAAGCCAGCATGCTGAAGGAGCGACTGAACAGGATCATCAAAAAAGAAAATTCTCCCCCGGAACGGCTAAAGGCCTATATACTCTTCAGACTTCACCATGTCAGAACCCTTGAGAATTTCTATGCAGCACTAAACGAGGACACTCTTTCTCATATGCATTTCATCCTGGAGATCAGGCGGAATTTTGAAATTGAGGAGCAGGAGCTGGTAGGAGAAATCCTGGAAGACGGAATGAAACAGGGCGTCTTTCAGCTGACAAGCTCAAAAATAGGGGCCATCGCCATTTCTACCATGATGAAGGGCCTGGAGCTGCCCTTGTTGCTGGACGAGGCCTATAAACCCGACCGTGAGAAGCTAATGGAAGATCTGATCCGCGTTCTCCTCTACGGCATCCTGAAGAGGTAGTTCCTATTCAGCTCCTACCAGAGCCGCCATTTTATGGTTAATCTCTGTATTCTTATAGATACCTTTAAACTGTTCGGCACCCGGACCATAAGCAAAAACCGGAATCAATGTGGCCGAATGATCTCCTGTTGCAAATACAGGCTCAATAGCAGAATAATCCGTGTAAATTTTTTGACCCGGCTTTGATTTTTTTGGTCCCAGGGTAAAGCCACCTGTTTCATGGTCAGCAGTGACCACCACCAGGGTGTTTCCGTCTTTCTCGGCAAAATCAAGGGCAACTTTAATAACCTGTTCAAAATCAAGCATTTCACCTACCAGGTATTCCGTTTCGTTGGCGTGACCGGCCCAGTCAATCTGGGAACCTTCAACCATCAGAAAGAAGCCTTCCTGGTTTTGTGAGAGGTGACTGATGGCAAGAACAGTGGCTTCTGGCAGGAAAGGCCCCCTTCCATCGATCATGGAAGGCATGTTGCCTGCTTCGGGCAGAAAACCATACTTCTGATCAGCACTCAGTGTCCCGGGTGCTGCCAGGCACGAGGTATCAATAACGAAACCTTTTTCTGCCGCCAGCGGCAGAATATCAGTGCTATCGGCCCGCATGGTGAATTTATCCCTGCCTCCGCCTGCAAAAAAATCAATCTCCGATTCAAGCAGCTGAACAGCGATTTCATCTTCCATGCTTCTTTGCTCCACATGGGCATAAAAAGAAGCAGGAGTAGCATGTGATATGGTAGAGGTAGCCACAACACCAGTGCTCCACCCCATGGAGGCCAGCAATTCAGCAATATTCTGAACAGGTGTTTTAGTGGTATCTACGCCAACGGCACCATTGTAAGTAAGTTTACCGGTGGCCATGGCAGTACCACTGGCAGCTGAATCAGTTACCTTATGGGTAGCCGATGAGGTCTGTTGTAATCCAATCTCATTAAAACGCTTAAAAACAGAAGGCTGATCGCCATAATAGAAGCCTGTGGAAACAGCAGAGAGCCCCATGCCATCGCCAATCAGAAAGATGATATTGGTCGGCTTTTTGGGTTCGCTTTGTTGTTTGTCGGAGGCCGTGCAGGGAAGGGTCAAAGTGGCCAGTAAGAGGAGAAAGATATGTTTCATTACTGCTATGGTTTTTTGTAAAGTACAAAGTAAATAAATCTATTCGAGCTTTGACTTACTTATCGGATTCAATTTTATTTCTTAACCAGCCAGGCCGGTCCGTGGTAACGGCGCTAACGCCCAGTTGCTTCATTTTCCGGGCCGTCTCCGGATCATTAACCGTCCAGCACCAGACATCCAGTCCGGATGCATGACACTGCTCCATCAGTTTCCGGTCGATGATGTTGTGACGCAGGTCCACTCCGTCAAGACCGCTTTCAACAACTGCTTCTAAGTGTTTGTTAAAGTCTGGCTTTAACGCGGACAGGTAATAACAGGGGACCTGCGGGTTGAGCGCCTTGGCCTGCTTGATGGTTTCGAAATCAAAAGCAATAAAGCTGATCTTACCACTCTTCCAGTGTTGAGTAAGAACCTCCTGCAAATAGGGTAGAATTTCGGGCCCGGTTTTAATTTCAATCACCAGCATGCGATCCTCGGGGATGGTGCCCAGCACATCCTCCAGCAGGGGAATGGTCTCACTGGCATACTCAGGGAGGTTTGTCTCCCCGGGGATAACCACGAGCGGTTTCAGCTGCTCCCAGGTAGCTTCTTTGACGATGAAGTTTTCACCGGTCAGTTTTTTGGTGTTTTTGTCGTGGAACAAGACCACCTTATGATCGGAGGTCAGCATCACATCACACTCGGCACCTTCGGCTCCCATTTCCCAGGCCAGTTCGATGGAGGCCCGGGTATTTTCGGGAGCCAGGTAAGAAGCTCCCCGATGACCCACATAATGAAAGGCTTGTTCCTGGCTGGCTTCCTGTGCCTTTATGACAGGAGGCAATAATATAAAAAGGGCGACAATTGGCAGTGTTCTCATATCTCTCGTATTTTTGTATTCAAAGAAGCTTCAATATAATACTTTCATACCATGCAAATAAATATCTTCAAGCGCATTCGGAAATTTTTACGCACTACCCTGTTCGGGGGTGTGGTAGCCCTTGCCCCGCTAACATTGATTATACTGCTTTTTAGGTGGGTGATCAATCTCATTGGTCGTACCCTGACTCCCCTGGTGGATACAATTTTGAAGGATCCTGACCCCAATCCATACTTTAAATTTGCCCTCTACCTGCTTTCGGTTATAGCCGTTTTACTATTTTTTTTCATCATCGGATTGATACTCCGCACGAGATTGTTCAGGTTTCTGAATAAAGCCGAGGACCGCTACCTGCTTAAAATCCCTGGATACAAACTGGCCAAAGAGACCGTGCAACAGTTTTTTGGAAAGAACCGTTCATTCTTCAAAGAAGTAGTGCTGGTGGATATCTTCAACTCCGGTGCACTGATGACCGGATTTATCACAGATGATCAGGGGGATATTATTTCCGTATTTGTTCCCACCGGTCCGAATCCCACCTCCGGGAATATCTATCATCTGCAGAAAGAAAGAGTAACCAGAACCACTGCTTCGGTTGATGTTGGAATGAAAACGATTATCAGCTGTGGGGCTGGTTCAGCTGAAGTGTTCGCATCACTAACAAAAAAATAACTCAGCTTTTGCTTTCCACGTGCCGGAAGAACTTGCGCTGGTTAAACAGGATAATAGCCACAGCTATAGTGATGCTTGAATCTGCAATATTAAATACGGGCCTGAAGAAAATAAAACTGGAACCTCCCCGAAACCAATCAGGGTAATTTCCCTTTAGAATGGGAAAATAAAACATATCAACCACCTTGCCCTGCATGAGGGGAGCATAGCCCCCGCCTTCGGGGAACAGGACCGCTGTTTCTATGGGGCTGCTGCTGCTGAAAATCAATCCATAAAAAACCGAATCGACAATATTTCCAAGGGCACCGGCCATAACCATGGAAAGGGTAATAATCAAACCGGTATGTGCCTTTTGAAGGATCAGATGCCGTAAGTAAAAACCAATAGCCACTACGGCCAGCAAGCGGAATGAAGTAAGCAGAATTTTTCCCAGACTTCCAGGCAGGGCCATCCCGAAGGCCATTCCGTTGTTCTCCACGAAATGCAGAATCCCCCAGTTGCCCAGGAGTGGGATTTGCTGATAAAGAGTCATGTGGGTTTTTACCAGGATCTTCAGGGTCTGGTCAGCCACAAGAATCAGCAGGACAATCAATATGGATTTCCTGGTGATGGACATTCTTGCTTGGTAAATTCGTAATGGATTATTGCCTTGATTTTGCTTCAATGCAGAGCGTGGCATGGGGGACCGCACGCAGGCGCTCCTTGGAGATCAGTTTTCCAGTCTCCCTGCAGATTCCATAGGTTTTGTTTTCGATTCTCACCAGTGCTCCCTGTAAATGCTGGATAAATTTTGCCTGACGGGTAGCCAGTCTGCCCGCCTCCTCCTTGGAGAGGGTTGCAGCTCCCTCCTCCAGAACTTTGAAGGTAGGTGATGTATCCTGTGTATCGTTACTTTCGCTCTGGGTAATAGCCGATTTCAATATTTCATAGTCTTCCCTGGCCTTATCAAGCTTATGATGGATGAGCTCTTTGAACTCCTGCAGCTCCGCATCCGTATATCTGTTCTTCTCAGCCATATCAATCTCTTCTTTAGTTTGCTAAATATACAATATTTTAATGATTCTCAACCTTGTTTTTTATCCTGCTCACGCGGATATTAATGTAAACATCGTCGTCAATTTCAATGCGCTTACAGCCATTGTTTTCAAGCTTATCCGCCAGGGATACTGAAAGTGCAAGCGTCTGGGAACCAATATATTTACCGTGAGTTTCAACAGCACTGCTGATCAAATCATGCTTTTCGATAAACACCTCGATTTTATCTGTTACATCAAAACCGCTCTCTTTCCGGACATTCTGGATCCGGTTGATCAACTCACGGGCCACTCCCTCCTGACGAAGCTCCTCGGTAATGTTAATATCCAGGGCAACGGTAATGTTTCCTTCGTTGGCGACCAGCCAGCCAGGAATATCCTCCGAGATGATCTCCACATCTTCAAGGTTCAACCGGACACGCTCACCACCAGCCTCAATTTCGTAGACCTGTGCATCTTCAAAAGCGGAAATCTGTTCCTGATCCAAAGCATTGATGACTGGGCTTATCTCCTTCATCAGCTTTCCGTATCTGGGACCCAGCGTCTTGAAATTTGGTTTGATGCGTTTGACCAGGATGCCGGCTGTATCGGTGATGTATTCAATTTCTTTCACATTGACCTCATTGAGAACCAGGGGTTTCACAGCTTCAACCTGCTTCCGGAAAGCAGAATCGAAGACGGGCAGCATCATCCTGTTCAGGGGCTGTCGAACCTTGATATTTACCTTTCGGCGCAGACCCAGGATCATAGATGAAAGCTTCTGGGCCACATCCATTCGTTTTTCCAGGGCTGTATCAATAAGCGACCTGTCGTAATCCGGGAATGAACTGAGATGCACAGATTCGTCCTTATGGCGTCGGGTTACACGGTTCAGGTCATTGAACAATTTGTCCATATAGAAAGGAGCTACCGGAGCGGCCAGCATGGAAATGGTTTCCAGGCAGGTATAGAGCGTCTGATAAGCGGCCCGTTTATCAGTGTCGAATTCCCCTCCCCAGTATCTTTTTCTGTTCAGGCGCACATACCAGTTACTCAGGTTTTCAGTCACAAAATCCTGGATCAGCCTGGCAGCCCTGGTGGGTTCATAGTTTTCATATTCGGCCTTCACTTCTTTGATCAGGGTATTGAGCAGGGAGATGATCCAGCGGTCTATTTCCGGGCGCTTTTCAACCGGCACCTCTTCAGCCTCGTAGATAAATCCATCTACGTTGGCATAAAGAGCGAAAAATGTATAGGTATTATAAAGGGTACCAAAGAATTTCCGTATCACTTCATCCACCCCCGACACATCAAATTTCAGATTGTCCCAGGGTTGGGCGTTGGTAATCATATACCAGCGGAGCGGATCCGACCCGTATTTTTCAATAGCGTTGAAAGGATCCACAGCATTGCCCAGTCGCTTCGACATTTTGTTGCCACTTTTATCCAGCACCAGTCCGTTGGAAATAATGTTCTTGAAAGCTACACTGTCAAACAGCATGGTGGCTATGGCATGCAGGGTAAAGAACCACCCGCGTGTCTGGTCGACCCCTTCGGCGATAAAATCGGCAGGAAAGAGCTGATCAAAATCCTCTTTATGTTCGAAGGGATAGTGGTACTGCGCATAGGGCATGGAACCTGAATCGAACCATACATCGATCAATACCGGTTCCCGGAACATAGCCTGTCCGGATGCACTCACCAGTACCAGGTCGTCCACAAAGGGCCTGTGCAGATCAAAAATATTGTAGTTCTCTTCAGAATTATCACCTTCCGTAAAACTGGCCAGCGGATTGGACGACATCATGCCTGCTGCCACAGATTTTTCAACCTCAGATTTCAATTCTGCCACCGAACCAATGCAGATCTGCTCTTTTCGGTCTTCTGTAACCCATATGGGCAGTGGAGTTCCCCAGAAACGGGCCCTGGAAAGATTCCAATCCACCAGGTTTTCCAACCACTTTCCGAAACGGCCCGCTCCGGTCGATTCGGGTTTCCAGTTGATGGTCTCGTTCAGCTCCATCATACGCTCCTTCATGGCCGTCGTACGAACGAACCAGCTATCAAGCGGATAGTAAAGGACCGGTTTGTCAGTTCGCCAGCAATGGGGATAATTGTGAATATGCTTTTCAATGCGAAAGGCCTTGTTATCCAGCTTAAGCTGCACGGCAATATCCACATCGATGGTGGGATCCTTTTCCGATTTGCTGTCGTCGTACTCATTCTTAACATACTTTCCCTCGAAAGGACCATAGGTTTCCAGGTTGACCTGTTCCTGAACAAAGAATTCATCCAGGTCCTTCAGTCTGAAGAATCTTCCTTTTCGGTCCACCAGCGGCTGGGTTGTACCATCCTTGTCAAGCACTGTAAGCGCTGATATATCATTGGCCATGGCCACCCGGAAGTCATCCGCCCCAAAGGTGGGCGCCGTGTGGACAATTCCGGTACCATCCTCCGTGGTCACAAAGTCGCCCGTTAGCACTTTAAAAGCCTTTCCTTTGGGATGTACCCAATCAAGCAGCTGTTCATAATTGAGTCCCTCCAGTTCCTTGCCTTTCAGGCTCTTCACCACTTTATAAGGAACAAGCTTATTCCCGGCTTCATACTCTTCCAGCGGGAGCCCGGCATCCTTTTCGGAAAAGTACTGACCCATCAACTCCCTGGCCACCACCACGGTGATGGGTATTCCGGTATAGGGATTGAAGGTCCGGACCAGTACATATTCAATTTTCGCTCCAACCGAAAGGGCGGTATTTGAAGGCAGGGTCCATGGCGTGGTGGTCCAGGCCAGGATGTAGAGGTCGGTATCAATGTCCTCATAAAGAGAGGCGGAATGTTCGTCCCGGATCACCTTAAACTGTGCCACCACAGTGGTATCCTTAACATCGCGGTAGCAACCGGGCTGGTTCAGCTCATGGGTGCTGAGACCCGATCCTGCTGCAGGGGAGAAAGGTTGAATGGAGTAGCCCTTATACAACAGCTCCTTTTTATGCAGCTCCTTTAGCAGGTACCAAACGGTTTCGATGTATTTGTTCTCATAGGTGATATAGGGATCGTCCATATTGATCCAGTAGCCCATGGATTCGGTGAGTTCCTCCCACATGCTTGTATATTTCAATACATCCTTGCGGCAGGCTGCATTGAAATCTTCAATGGAAATTTTGGTTCCTATATCCTCTTTGGTGATTTTTTTGGCGCTTTCAACGGCCAGCTCCACGGGTAAACCATGAGTGTCCCAGCCTGCTTTACGTTTCACGAGGAATCCCTGCTGGGTCTTGTAACGGCAGAAAACATCCTTGATGGCACGGGCCATCACATGATGAATGCCCGGTTTTCCATTGGCTGAAGGGGGCCCTTCATTAAATACAAAGGTGGGTTGACCTTTGCGGGTTTCAACTGATTTTTCAAAGATGTTTTGCTCCTTCCAGAAGGCATTGATCTCCTTATTGATTTTGGAAAGGTCAAACTTCTTATACTCAGGGAATTTCTTACTCATCAAATCTCCTCCGTTTGCGGGAAATATTAAAATTGCACAAAGATAGACGAGCAGGATGTATTATGCAAGAACTCAGGAAAAAACAGTTATCCCCGCTATTCCCTGATCACTTTCACATATTGAGGCATCCCCGATCCGGTCCGACGGTTCAATATATAAAGTCCCGGAGGCAGTGAAGAGAGATCCACCTGGTCCTGGTCTGCTTCCATCTCAAGGATCTGAATAAGCTGCCCCGCACTGTTAAGGATGGTAAGCCTGGCAGGTTCTGGCGCCGGTTCCAGGTAAAGCGTTCCGCTTACAGGATTGGGATAAATATGCAAATGTTCCCGTCCTGCATTGAAGTTGCCAACACCGGCTGGAATCTGCGGCTTTGTAAGCTTTTTACTTGTATAGATCTGGTATTTCCCGGGTCCGAGAGAAATGGGCGATTGCAAATCGCTTACATAGATACTATCCCCTTCGAAAAAACTGTACCACCATCCGGTCTTGCTGAACGATGGATTTACAGAAAGCTGTTCCACATCAAAATTTCCAATAATCCGCACATCCATGTCCGCATGATTGATTTCCATTCGTTTGGCCGCCCCGGTGACATAGAGCTCAAAATCATCGGAGTTGAAAGCCGGTTCATTGAGTTTCAGATCGATCAGGGAGGACCAGAGCTGGTAAACCCTTCTCCGAAGCCCGGTATCATAATAGTCCCACCTGATGGGTTTGTTACAAACCCGGCAGTCGTAATCAATGCTGTAATCATATCCCAGTTCTCCGAATTGCCAGATCATTTTTGGACCGGGTACCGGAAAGAAAAAGACCCCGGCCAGCTCCATTCTCTCCAGGGCGGTATTTTGCTCCTGGATGTTGTAAGATGCTGAGGAATTGCCAAAGGTTCGATTCTTGTACATCAGACGTTCTTCGTCATGGCTTTCCATATATCCCACCAGCAGGGGGAGGTTCCAGAATCGCTCTTTGTAGGAGATCTGGCTGAAGTCCGATCCATCTTCGTACCCCATGGTACTCTGGTTATAGGAGTAATTCAGGTTTCCCCACAACATCATGCCTTCTTCCGAGAGGGCAAATTCCTCCGAATTGGCAGCAAAGTGTTCCAGGATCACGTAGGCATCCTCCTTGACTTCCCATATCTGATTAGCCATTCGTTTCAGAATGTTGATCCGTGACAGATCGTATCCACTACCATCGCCCGGGGTATTTGTAAAGCCTTTGGTAAAATCAAAGCGGAAGCCATCCACCTGAAATTCGGATAGCCAGTAGTGGTTTACACTATCCACAAAATCCTGGGTTTCCAGACTTGTATGA
>JAYEOJ010000429.1:0-2515 GCA_034722835.1 Bacteroidota bacterium
CTGTATTCGGAGGTATCCTTAAATTTAGATGAAAACAGATAATGTCCCAATATTGTCGCCCGTTCGTAGTCATCCTGATTCTGGTAGTTTCCCATACCTCCCTCTAATGCCGGGAGAGGTTTGCTTGCCTGGAAGCTGAAACAAGCCATCCTGCCCCAGGAGCCCATAAACTTACCCTGCATGGAAGCACCGTGTGCGTGACATGCATCTTCCAGAAGTATGAGTCCCTTCTCATTGCAGAAGTCAGATATGTCGTCCATGTCAGCAGGCATACCTATCCAATGAACAGGAAACACTGCTTTTGTGTTTTTGGTCAGCTTGCGCCTGGCGTCTTCCACATCAAAGTTCAGAGTGACGGGATTGATATCGATCATTACAGGGACCAGGTCAAAAAACCGCATTGTTGTTATTTGGGACCAGAATGTACAGCTTGGTACCATGATCTCGCTGCCGGCCGGAAGATCCAGAGCAAAATACATTGCGAATATGGAACTTGTACCGTTGAAGTGTGCCTTGCAATAGGGAACATTAAAATGCTTTTTCCAATCCTCCTCGAGTGCATCAATAGGTGTATAGCTGGGGTTCCTGACCACATCCAGCACAGCTTTCTCTTCTTCCGCGCCATAACGTGGCCATGTGGTTGCATCATCATGCGATGCAGTAACAGCTTTAGGACCACCATTCAGAGCCAGAGTTTCCTGATCTTTCCGGCGGGGACCTGCCATTGAAATAGCTGGAGGAGCCAGAAGAAGGCCGCTCGTTGCAACTCCTGTTGACTTAATAAAAGTTCTCCTTGTCTCTGCTGTTTTTGGTTTGTTTGTTTTGTTTTTCATGGCTAATGATTTTACTCTCTGATCAATTTTACCTGACGGATAACTTCATTTACAATTTTTTCTTCAATTCCGGGCACCCAGGTACCATGATGTCCGTATACCCACATGGATTCCTCCCCTTCATACCCACCTTCCTTTAAAACACGTTCTGAAGGGATATAAGTCATTACATCATTGGCATAGGCCATCAACATCAGTTCATTCCCGAGAATTTTCCGCAATATGAAAGAGTAATCAACCACAACCTCCCCGCCTAAAACAACCAGAGTTTGTTCGCCCAATTGCCAGCTTTGAATAGGGTAATAAGGATAAGAACCCGGAAATTCGTCACCGGAATCCACCTTCACTTTCATTATTTCAGCCCACCTTTTATACCAGCCATCTTCTTCCTCTTCCAGAACTTTCTCTAACTCTTCAATAGCTGGTGGTGAAGACAAATCCAATTCAATTTCCTCATAACTTGTCTGAATAGAAGAGGTCAAGACTTTCATGGATTCTGCCATCACATTTTCTACAGCAATGGCCAACTCTTTACCATATTGGATAGCCTGAGGAATCCCGACTCTCGGAAAAGCATTCTGGTCTGCTCCAAAGCTTGCGAAGAACATAGCTGTATACCCAGGGTACGCTTTCTCAAGTTCAATCTGTGCAAACCCGGGATAATCTCCCGACCATTTATAATTCCTCAGGCTGGTAGCATGACAGGCATAGCCAAAGAGGACAGCAATAGGTTGATCTTCCGGACCACTCACCTTAATCACCTGAACTGCATGATCTGAAGGCCCATCCATTTCTGGTTGATAAAGAACTTCATTATTCCATCCATGAACTCGCCGGTTTACAGCAAATCGGGCTATACCTACACCACTTGATAAGCGGGCGGGTGCGAGACTGTTTATGGCCCTTCTGGCAATTAATACGATCTGTTCTTCAATAAAATGCCGGTATTCCTCTATCTGCATTTTCTGGTGTTCATCAAAAGGAGGATATACGTGAGTCAGGTTACTGTTTATCACCGGACCGCTGTGGGTATGTGAACTGCTCAAAATAATGTTCTTTCGCTCCAAATGGTACTCCTTTATCAGGCGATTGCAAATAGACAGGGACAGATCCCTGTCGAAGCCGAGGATATCTGTGGTGATCAACAAGGTCCTGTTTCCCCGGGCATCCTCCAGGACCAGTGCTTTTGCCCACAGATCATGCAGGGTTCCTTCTGCAGGTTTGTCACGAAATGAAAAACCGGCCATCCACATATTCTCATAAGGAGTGATGACAGCCCTTGCAACACCTGCTTTCCACAACTCATTTGCTTCAGGAGCCTTCTGGATATCCTGTGCCTGCAAAGGCAGAAGCAGGAAACTTAGGAAAAGGAAGAGGTGGATAATCAATGGTTTTCTCATGAGAAATATATTTGATTTACAACTGTTTTCTGTTTTCATAAACTTTGTGAATAGCATCAATGATATCATCCATATCTTTCCGGTCAGCCAGCAGCATGTTCTGAAATAACCAAACAGCCTCCCGGGTCAGCTGGTCGTTATCAGGAAGATTCTGTAATTCCTCTCTGTACCTGTTAAGCCTCTGTTCAGAAAACAACCTTTTAAATCCTCTTGAACTTAGTGCTTCTTCCATTAATCCATCATGATATTGAGGACCATAACCACCTGAACAGGGTATCCCTT
>JAYEOJ010000430.1:0-2515 GCA_034722835.1 Bacteroidota bacterium
CCGAAAGCCAGCAAAAATTTGCCCAGTTTCGCAACATGTATTCCATATCGGTCCATTCGGGCCTTCTCTTTCTATACCACAAAGCTCCTCCGTTTCTGATAATATTGGCACCTACAATTTCGCCTATTTCACCGTTAGCTACTTTCATCTGGGTGGTCATATAATCCTTTTGTACTCTTCGTACTGTGCCACTGACCATACACAGTCCCTGTGTTTCGGCCATTTTAGAAGAAACCAGGACTGAGCGAGCCCCCACCGGGTCGACTGCAACTGGTTTTTCCATAAAAACATGCTTGTGGGCATTTATTGCAGCCTCAACATGTTTAGGACGAAAATGAGGCGGAGTGCAAAGCAATACCACATCTACACCTGAATCCATTACTTTTTGATAACTGTCAAAGCCCAGAAAACAGTTTTCATCGGCAATCTCCACACCTTTCTTCTCTTTCAAATTTGCTCTGCAGGTGTCAATCCGATCTTGAAAAACATCTCCCAGAGCTGTAATCTCCAGGTTTGGCCCGGCATCTAAAAAATTAATAGCTGCACCGGTTCCCCGTCCACCACAGCCAATTAATCCGGCTTTAATAAGCTTGCCGTCAGGTGCATGATCCAGCAATTCTGGTGGCTCATTGATTGTTAAGGTTTTATTGCCAGTGGAACAGGCCGATATGAAAGCTGCTGCTCCGACGGTACCGAAAGTAGCCTTTGTTATAAAGTCTCTTCGTTTTAGATCTTTCTGGTTCATAACTTCTTTAAATTCTTTATTAGATAAATCATTGATAATGATGCGGACAGATAAATGGAAAGTTAGGAAAAAATGGATGGAATCCCTATTTTAGAATATCAACACTGATTTTCAGATATTATGCAGAAATTAGTAATCGTTGGATTTGGATTTATGGGCATGACCCATGCCATAAGTATCCTGAATCATCCCGGAGCACAGCTGGTGGCCATTGTTGACCTGGATCCCGAGAAAGCACTTGAGAACCTGGGGCAGGAAAGCGGCAACCTGGATACCGGAGGCATAAAGAAGGAAGATATTACAGATATTCGCACGTATACCTCTCTCGAAAATTGTATTGCTGAGGAGAAACCGGATGCCTGCATCCTGTCGGTACATACCGAATTGCACTTCTCCATGTGTGTTCAGGCACTGGAAGCTGGTATTCATGTGTTTGTGGAAAAGCCTCTGGTTCTGGATCCGGCACAGGGGAACAAGCTGATTGAACTTGCATCGGATAAGGATCTTCTACTTATGGTGGGTCATGTGGTCCGTTTCATGCCACCTTACCTGAAACTGAGGCAATGGATCGAATCGGGCGAATTCGGGGAGCTGAGCTGGCTTTCTATGACCCGTTTCACCGGCCTCCCCGCCTGGGGACAATGGAAGGAAAAACTGGAAGATTTTGGGTCTACAGGAGGGGCGCTTTTCGATCTGGCTATTCATGATATTGATTATGTTCAGTGGGTGCTGGGGAAACCCGATTCCATTGAGGCCACCACCCTTCCGGGAAAACTGAGTGCTCATGATTACGTATGTGCACTCTGGCGATATACCTCAGGACCGGATGTGAAGATCGAGGGAGGGACCCGTTTTCACCATCAGTTCCCATTTGAAGCGGGATTTTCTGCGGTTTTTGAAAAGGCCAGCATCAGGTACAGCAGCAGTTCTGAGCTTATTTCCATTGCCACTGATAGTGATACCTCGCAGGTGCCTGCCGGAGATGCCATGGAAGGTTATTCAAATGAGTTGGATTACTTTGTCGAATGCCTTGACCGGAAAGTAAAGCCTGAAAAGTGCCTTCCCGAATCGGCCCTTCAAAGCATCCGGATCTGTTATGGACACCTATAGTAAGGGTTTATTTAATCATGTAGATTCTTTCTGCATCCTCAGGATTTTCCACGGGCAGCTGACAAACATTGTCCCGGCATACATAGATCCGTGTAAGATCGCTTTCAAATCGGTTCTGGAAAAGGGGAAGTGACGTGGTTCCTGTGCTGCCCACTACCATAGCATGGGGGAGATAATCACTCTTTAGTGATCCGACCATGGAATTGGCGGATGGACCTGATACAACGATTTCATAATAGGGATTCAGGTGCATCAGGAAGAGCCTGCCCCAGTTGGCAAATCCATGGGGATATTGCTCAAAACGTCCCTGCATCTGTTTCATCATAGAAGCAGACAGGTCCAGGTATTCTCTTTTTAGCATCATATGACCCAGGCGGAACAGGTTGTGGGCCATCACCGAATTGGAAGAGGGAATTACATTATCCTGGGTTTCCACATTATTGGTAATCAGAACCTCGGAATTTTCTCCATTGTAATTGAACATATCTGTGGCTTGATCATAAAAATGATCCATGGTGACTTCAGTAAGCTCCACTGTCAGATCCAGCCACTGTTGATCCAGACTTGAGGAATAGAGGTCCAGACATGCTTCAATGTACAGGGCATAGTCGATATGAAAAGCGGGAATGGTGTGTTGACCATCCTTATAATTGCGGTACA
>JAYEOJ010000431.1:0-2500 GCA_034722835.1 Bacteroidota bacterium
CGTTGATATAAAATGCCTTGTATTTGATATAGTGGTTTCCCTTTTTGAATTCCCAGTGCACATTCTTGGCCTTGAAAATTTTTCCGATACAGGCTTCAAAGATCAGTGTATAAGCGATACCGGTAATCTGCTCTGCTTCCAGAATGCTTTTAAATTCCACGCTCCTGTCGGCAAAATGTCCGATCACTGGAAGAGAATATTTCTTCTGGGCTCTTTTTTTCTTTGCTCCTTCATTCATGATTGGAGCTGTTCTGACTTCTGTTATTTTACCCGACATAAATGCTATTTTATCTCTAATACGTAAATGTATGTCAAAATGTTATCCCTGGGCTAAAAATAAGAAAAAAAATAGAAGGTGAACAGGGAGGTTTTATTAACAAATAGTGTATTTTTAACTCGCCCTGAAGTGAATTAATCAGATGAAAACCCTTATAGCATACTCAACTACTCTGGGTTGTACTGAGCAATGTGCCTCTAAACTGAAGGAGGATTTAGGAGAAGGCGTGGAAATGGCACGCATCTCAAGCCGCCGACGGTATAACCTGAGTAAGTACGATACGATTATCGTGGGAGGATCCATTCATGAAGGAATGATTCAGCGCTCGGTGCATAAATTCTGTGAGAACAACCTGGAAATGCTGATGCAAAAACAGGTGGGTCTGTTTGTTTGCTGCATGGATCCTGAAGCAGACGAGAAGGAACTTATCGCTCAGGCCTTCCCGGACGTATTAATAGAGCATGCGCTTGCCAGCGGTTTTTTCGGTGGGGAGTTGAATATCAAAAAGATGAACCTGCTTCAGAAAATCATGACCCGAAAGGCGGCCCGCCTGCAGAAGGAGCCCGATATTGATTTTCAGAGCATTCTTGAGTTTGCAAGGACGATCCATGAGCTGGGATCAGACGATAATTTCAATGGACCCATCGTACACATGTGATGCAGACCCGCTCAGGTAGATGTCAGTAAAGTGCTGGCGATCCTCCATCTTGAATGAAACATTCAACATTCCCCCTCTGGTTTGCACATCATATGAAAATATGTCAGACCCGGATTGAAAGCAGGACGTTATGGCAGCAGCGGTTACCCCGGTTCCACAGGACCAGGTTTCCCCTTCCACACCGCGTTCAAAGGTTCTTACTGATATTTTATGAGAAGCGGATCCTGTTTCCATAAAATTGACATTGACGCCACCCGGGCCAAACCTGGCCTGGTGCCTGATCTCAGCCCCTTTATGCTCCACATCGATCTCCTCCAGGCTTTCTACCAGAGTTACGAAATGGGGGGATCCTGTATCAAGCAGGTAACCGTCCTCAAGCTCTTTGATCCCGCTTACATCCACCAGCTTTAGGCGGATCTCCCCATTGGGCAGGAAGGATGCTTCGTGGGAACCATCAATACCTTCAAATGTGCTGTTTTTGCTCACCATTCCAAGACGCTTTGCAAATGCGGTAATACAGCGTCCGCCATTGCCGCACATGGTGCCCTCCCTGCCATCGGCATTGAAGTAACGCATGGTAAAGTCGAAGTTTTGGCTCTCCTCCAGGATGATCAGGCCATCTGCCCCGATCCCGAATCTGCGGTCGCACAAACGCTGAATATGGCTGGTATCAAAATGGGAAGTTTCCTGTTCTCTTCCATCTACCATAATAAAGTCATTTCCGGTACCGTGATATTTCGAAAAGTGAACAAGCATAGATGCTTAGGCGTTAAAAAAGGTTAAAACAGGAGCTGATTCCCAATTTTTTTTCAATTCAAGTTGTTATGATAGTAAATTGCCTTGTAAAAGGCACGGAATTTGATAAATGAATTCCACATTAACAAAGGTATTAATTAAAAGTTTAGTATGATGAGAGCAAGGAGATTCTTGGGCCTGTTTGTGGTAGCGGTCCTTGGGGCCATGGTTGCAATAATTGTTTATGCAAGGATATTTAGACCAGAGGTGACAGTGGTGGAGGTTCCTGCTGAGAACAGGGTCCAGTATGTCAGTATTCCGGGAGTTACATCGGGAAGTGCACTTGATTTTACCCCTGCAGTGGAGCAGTCCATCGATGCAGTGGTGCATGTAAAGACCAAGATGTTCAGAGAATATTCGCCAAATACCCTGTACGAGTTCTTTTTCGGGGAGCAGCCAAGCAGGGAAGCTCATCCGATCCTGGGCTTTGGCAGCGGGGTCATCATATCCAGCAAGGGATATATCATAACTAATAATCACGTGATTGACGGTTCGGATGAGGTTGTGGTGGTTCTTAATGATAAAAGAGAGTATGATGCCACCGTGATTGGTACCGATCCCACCACGGATTTAGCTTTACTTAAGGTAGGGGCCGGGGAGCTTGCCACCCTGAAATTCGGAAACTCTGATGATCTCAGGCTGGGCGAATGGGTGCTGGCTATCGGGAATCCCTATAACCTTACAAGTACGGTTACAGCCGGGATTGTAAGTGCCAAGGCCAGGAATATGGGTATCCTGAGAGCACAGGAGTTTGGCATTGAGTCTTTTAT
>JAYEOJ010000432.1:0-2492 GCA_034722835.1 Bacteroidota bacterium
GTCCTTGGCTTCGTCAGAGAGCTTGATCCCGAATCCGAGGGTTCCCACCCTTTCATAGAGACCTTTCAGTTCAATATCGATGATCTTATGAATATGCTCCCGCGAGAGGGTATTGAAGAGTACCACATCGTCGATCCGGTTCAGGAATTCAGGAGCGAAAGCACGTTTCAATGCTTTTTGAATCACCCCTTTGGAATATTCATTGGCTGCATCCTGTCTGGCTTTTGTAGCAAATCCAACGCCCTGTCCAAAGTCTTTCAACTCACGGGTTCCGATGTTGGAGGTCATGATAACAATGGTGTTCCTGAAGTCCACACGCCTTCCCAGGCTATCTGTCAACTGACCCTCATCCAGCACCTGAAGCATAATATTGAATACATCGGGGTGAGCTTTTTCAATCTCATCCAGCAGGACCACAGCATAGGGCTTGCGTCGCACCTTCTCGGTTAACTGACCTCCCTCTTCATAGCCAACATATCCCGGAGGAGCCCCGACCAACCTGGATACAGAGAACTTCTCCATATACTCGCTCATATCGATGCGGATCAGGTTGTCTATGGATTCGAACAGATATTGAGCAAGTACTTTGGCCATCTGCGTTTTTCCTACGCCTGTAGGGCCCAGGAATACAAAGGTTCCGATAGGTTTGTTGGGATCCTTTAGTCCGGCCCTGTTTCGCTGAATGGACCTGACCACCTTATTGATCGCTTCATCCTGCCCAATCACGCTTCCTCTGAGTTCATCGGCCATTTTCAGGAGCCTGGCACCTTCGGCCTGTGCGATCCGCTGGACCGGAACACCGGTCATCATGGCTACCACCTCGGCCACTTTCTCTTCATCAACCGTTTCCCGGTTCTGGGACAGCTCCTTTTCCCATTTTTTCTTTTCCGAGTCCAGCCTGTCCAGTAACTCTTTTTCCTTATCCCTGTAACTGGCAGCCTTTTCAAAGTTCTGGTTCTTAACAGCCTGGATCTTATCCTGTTTGGTCTGCTCGATATCCTTCTCCAGGTCCACGATTTGATCGGGGACCACAATATTGGAGATATGTACACGGGATCCTGCTTCATCCAGGGCATCAATGGCCTTGTCGGGCAGGTGACGGTCACTTATATAACGCTGGGTCAGTTTGACGCAGGCATCAATGGCGTCATCTGTGTAATTTACATTGTGATGCTCTTCGTAGCGCTCTTTGATATTCATCAGGATGTCGATGGTCTCATCCGCGGAAGTTGGTTCCACCATCACCTTCTGGAACCTGCGCTCCAGGGCACCGTCTTTTTCGATATGTTGTCTGTATTCGTCCAGGGTAGTGGCACCAATACACTGGATCTCACCCCTGGCCAGGGCTGGTTTCAACATGTTGGCAGCATCCAGGGAACCGGTGGCTCCGCCGGCTCCAACGATGGTATGAATCTCATCGATAAACAGGATAATGGATGGATTCTTTGTCAGCTCATTGAGGATTGCCTTCATGCGTTCCTCGAACTGCCCCCTGTACTTGGTTCCGGCAACAATGGAGGCCAGATCAAGGGTAACAACGCGCTGATCGAAAAGCACACGGCTCACTTTACGCTGAACAATCCGCAATGCCAGCCCCTCGGCTATGGCCGATTTACCCACACCGGGTTCACCAATCAGAATGGGATTATTCTTTTTACGGCGGCTCAGGATCTGTGCCAGCCTTTCAATTTCAACTTCTCGGCCCACGATGGGATCCAGGCGGTCTTCTTCTGCAGCCTTGGTCAGGTCGATCCCAAAGTTATCCAGTACAGGCGTGTCGGAACTGCTCTTCTGAGATGCACCTGAACTGCCTTTGGGGCCGCCGCCTCCCTGCTGACCTCCTCCTCCGAAGGGACCTTTGTTTTCCTCATCCTCATCTCCCGGAAAATCTGCCTGGTTTTCAGGCTGGGATTCGGATATCTCCTGTTTTACTTTATTATAGGTAATATCATTTTCTACCAGATACCTGGTCGCATAGTTGTTGTCATCCTTGAGAATGGCCAGCAGCAGGTGGTTGGTATCAATGGTTTTCTCTTTCATGGAACGAGCTTCAAGGTGCGTGAGCTTCAGGATTCTCTCTGCGCTCTTCAGAAGGGGCAAACTATCCGGGTCCGTGACCGTGGATGGCTGGTCGTTTCGAATGCTTTTTTCAATGGCCATTCGAAGGTCATACAGCTCAACTCCCAGCACCACCAGTACATCTATAGCCAGGCCCTCACCATCTCTCAAAATACCGAGAAACAGGTGTTCTACGCTTATATGAGAGTTACCCAGCCTGACGGCTTCCTCTTTGCTATATCCAAGTACGTCTTTTATCCTTTGTGAAAACTGTGCATCCATACGGCAAAGTAACTAATAAGGCTTGAGAATATCAATAAAACACCTATCTATTATAACAATGGTTCGTTAAAGTTTAAGCGGCCATAGTGCCGTAAAATATAAGTTCTTTGACATAGTTCTGATTTTTGGTAGAGTATGGGTTGATTCCGAAC
>JAYEOJ010000433.1:0-2490 GCA_034722835.1 Bacteroidota bacterium
AGGATAAACACGATATTAGGCTGTTTTTCAAATGTCCTGTTGTTTGGATCACATCCGGATAGAACGGTTAGCAGACCCACCGAAACTACAATGATCAAAGAAAGAATACTAGTGTTTCTCTTCATTACACAGATTGTTTGATATCAATTGGGCCCTATTTCCAGCCAGGCTCTGGACCTTGGAGCTATTTCAAAATGTATACGGCCTTTATCCGCCAGATGCTGCTTACCTGAGAATCTTTCCTCGACCACTCTGTTTTCCAGGCCTGCTGCGCTGAGATCAATGGATACAGCTTGCCGCCTGTAGTTATGAATGACCCATCCGGAATTCCCATAGCCTTGCAGGCTAACACGTGTCGGAGCAGAAAATTCTATGTCCATAGGACTTAAGAATACACTGCGGAGGGTAGAGGCCCAGCTCACAGGAATCTCCATCAGACCCAGGGGGCGGGGACATAGCAGAACCTCTCCGACTTTATCAAAATCAGCCTGCGAGAAGGTATGCACATTCAATGTGAAGTTATTCTCCCCGGCCACCAGAAAGGGGATGGCCCTGCTCTTATCAAGGGCCAGCAACAAGGTCTTCCCTTCTGTCAGTTGAATATCCGCTTCCAGATCCAGTCCGTACAATATGCTATCAGCTTTTCCATCCACTAAGATTTGTTCTGCATTCATGGGGGATAGATCCAGGGGCCAGCTGATCCCTGCAATCTCAGCCAAATGCTCTCCATCCCTGGCATGAGCCAGAAAGCCTGTTGTAAAAATCAGTGTTGCATTATCGGCAAGAGACTTTTCTATTTTGGACAGAATTTCGTGATCAGCGGCAGCCTGGGTGGGTAAGAATACCACCCTGGCATCTTCCGGGTATTGGGATACCGGGATCAAAGGGATTCCAAGCATTCCCATGAAATCCATGATATACAGATCCCCGTGCGCATAACTGTTAGCCGGTTTATAGGCCATTACGCCTGTGACAGGTTCAGTGGCCAGTTTAGCTGCAAGATCTGCGAGCTGTGAGAATTGCCTTCGCACTAAATGATGTCCCCTGTGACCGTTCACAAAGTCAAAATAGTTGAAAAAGATGAGTTCCCGGGCACCTGCAAGCACACTCTGCCAGGCCTGCTCAATGAAATCATAAGCATCACAATCGCCATGATCAAACCAGGCCCCGCTCATCTTCTCACCGGCCAGACTTTGCATCCATTTATAGCTGACAAAGCTTTCATAGGGTTGGACAAAGCCAAAACGCTGAGTGTACTGTCCGCGCGATTCAGTTCCCACATATACCCGGTCATAGAGGGCGTTCTTCCTTGGCACATCATATCCAAAGAGATGAAAGCGGTCGTACCACTGGGGGTATTTTATGATCATCTGAATATCCGGGTTAACAGCTCTGGCCGGATCAATAAACAGGTTCTCAGATAATTCGCACAGCAGATCCCTGCGGTATTGCGACCATGAACGATCTCCTTTCGCAAGCTTTGATTCCATGCTGGTATCGGCTGTGCACAGAAAATCATCTATAATAAACCGATCAAAGACTTCCGCAGACATCTTCATGACCTCCTTTAGATCAGACTGCGTTTTAGGATTTTGCCAGTTGAACCATCCAAGCTGAGCTTCCTGCCGGACGCCAAAATCTCCTCCCGGAACGGTGGCAATTCCCCCAACCACTTCAATCTGGTTATGCTCAAAAAAATCCCGGACTTCCTGCAGGAGACTCTTATCAAGGACCAGGCCTCCACGGTAGACTTCAATGTAGGCCTTTGTGATGCCGTTGAGGCGGAAGATGGAAATGGCTTCACGTTTCCCGGCTTCGTCAGAGAGCAGATTTTTTACAGCATGGGCTGTAATGTAGATGCTAAGCTGAAGGTCATCTTTTCGCTCCTGCGCATAGGAAAATTGATCATTCACTGGTTCCGCCTGTTGTTTACAGGAAACTATAATTGCCGGTAACAGGAGAATCCAGAAAAACGCAGCATTCAGCAGGTGGTATTTTAAAATACGCTTCATTGATTTGAAGTTTTAATGACTTTTTAAATCTGTTAATCCCGGCCAGGAATCCGTACGGAAAGGAGAAGCAGGAAGTCCCGTATGATTATATAGATTACAAACCGGATTTGCTGCCCAGGCATATCTCACAGAAACCGGATGATGAACTTTTTCACTATGGACAACAATCGTTTCCTCATCAATTTCCGCCTCGGCCCAGTAAAAAATTTTGTCCGACCCGGCAATGGCAAATCCTCTTAATTTCTCATCATTTTTTGTTTTTAAACCGCCATTTGTATGTTCAAAGGAGAGACGAATCTTGTCTGCCTCGATATTCATCTCTTTATAAATGGGCCCCGAGTACTCAATTTCTTCACCATAGGCAATATGCATCGCATTCAGCGCCAGACGTCGACCCACTTCCTGCTTGTTTTTGGGATGGATATCCTGAGCATCACCGATATCAATGGCCACCGCCATACCAGTATTGGGTAGCGAT
>JAYEOJ010000434.1:0-2488 GCA_034722835.1 Bacteroidota bacterium
TTCCCTTCTACCTCAGTATCGCCAGGGAGGAAGTGGCACGAAACCTCCTGGTGTACAGGTATAAACACCTGCAGAAGGCCATCGAAAATGCGGAGAAGCTTGGTTTTAAAGATGGGGCGGCTCTTTATCCCATGGTAACCATGAACGGAGAAGAGTGCCACAACGAATGGGAGATCACCTTCGAGGAGATTCACCGGAACGGGGCCATTGCATTTGCCATTTTTAATTACGTCAGGTACACAGGCGACAGAGATTACCTGGCCACGCACGGTCTGGAAGTGTTGATTGCCATCTCCCGTTTCTGGCGCCAGCGTATTACCTGGTCGGAAGACAAAGAAAAGTATGTTATGCTGGGGGTGACCGGACCCAATGAGTATGAAAACAATGTGAACAACAACTGGTACACCAATAAGATGGCCAGCTGGACCCTCTTTTATACCATGAAGGAGCTGGCGCATTTGAAAAATGAGGATAGGGCAGCTTTTGATCTCCTGACCGCAAAGACGGGATTGAAACCGGAAGAGGAGACGAAAGCCTGGAAGGATATTGTGGAAAATCTTCATTTCCCCTATGAAGAGAAGCTGAAAGTATTTTTGCAGCAGGATGGATTCATGGATAAAGAGCAATTGATGGCTGCAGATCTGGATCCGGCCGAGCGACCCATCAATCAGCACTGGTCGTGGGACCGCATCCTGCGCTCCTGTTTTATTAAGCAGGCAGACGTGTTGCAGGGAATCTTTGTTTTCGAGGATGAGTTTGACCTGGAGACCATGGAACGGAATTTCGATTTTTACGAATCCCGTACGGTACATGAGAGTTCCCTGTCACCCTGTGTTCACGCCATTCTTGCAAATCGCATCGGGCGATCTGAAAAGGCATACGAAATGTACCTGCGTACCTCCCGACTCGATCTGGATGACTACAATCACGAGGTAGATGAAGGCCTACATATCACCAGTATGGGAGGCACCTGGATGTCGGTGGTTCATGGTTTCGGAGGGATGATGATCAAAGACGAACTGCTGAGTTTCGAACCAAACCTTCCAGCAGGCTGGAAGGCCCTTTCGTTTAAGATCCTTTACCGCGGACGCACCCTGAATGTTCAAATAGAGAAGAAGAAAGCGACCATTACAAATATGGAGGGAGAAGGTGTGGATCTCTACCTGGCAGGTTCCAGGGTGCACCTTGAAGAAGCCGGATCGGTGCTTGCAGATCTCTGAAAATCCATCACCCTGATGCGGTGGATCAGACTGGGATTTACAGGTCAAAGCCAAGGTTCATGAGGTTTGTTCGCTCATGGATATGGATGGCCTGGAATCCCAGTTCCTGTGATGCCTTTATATTATGGATGTTGTCATCAAGGAATAAGGTCTCTTCCGCTTTGATATCCGCATCTTTGATCACATGTTCCCATGCTTCAGGTTCCGGTTTGTACCAGCCAATTTCGTGGGAGTAATAAATCTTCTTAAATACCTTGTAAATGGACTCACCTGCCGCTTCGAGATACATTTTCTCAAACTCCTTCACATGCAGCGCCGAGGTATTGCTAAGCATATACAGATTATAATGCTTTGAAAGCACTCTCAGCAAATCGATTCGTTCTTTGGGAAAACGTACCAGCATGGCACTCCAGGCCTCATCAAAAGCCTGATCGCTAATTTCAACACCTGAAGCAAGCCTGATCTGGTTCCTGAACTCTTTCGTACTGAGCTTTCCCGTTTCATATTTATAATAGATATCAGTGGTCATGGAGTTGGGAATTTGCATAAGCTTTGAAGGGAATCCCAGTTCATAAAAGAGTTTAAGCGTGGCCTGGACATTGATATCGAGAATTACTCCGCCCAGGTCGAACAGGATGTTCTTAAAATTCGGCTGTTGTGCCATCCATTTTGTATATTCGTGAAGACCCAAAGATAAAGAAAAACAACAGAGCCATGCGAATTGACGGAACACATTACCGGTCCATCTGGATGGAAGAAGATCCCGGGATTGTGAAGGTAATTGATCAGCGCTTTCTTCCCTTTGAGTTTCGCATTCTGGAATTGAAGAGTTCAAAGGATGCGTTTAATGCCATTGCTGACATGGCCGTTCGTGGTGCACCGCTGATCGGGGCAACTGCAGCATTCGGACTTTACCTGGCCGCATTCAGAAGTGATCCTCAACACTGGTGTGAAGAGGTGAAGGCAGCAGCAGAAAAACTTATTTCTGCCAGGCCCACCGCTGTGAACCTGAAGTTTGCAGTGGATCTTCTGATGGAGAAAGTCGTCTGTGCAGCTTCACGCGGGTCCATGATAAAAGAGCTTTTCCACCTTTCGATTCGTTTTGCAGAGGATGAAGTGTTGCGAAGCAAAAAGATCGGGGAGCATGGGCTTTCTCTGATCAGGGAGTGCAGTGAGAAGCTCTCACGGCCGGTAAATATTCTGACCCATTGCAATGCGGGTTGGCTGGCCTGTATCGATTACGGAACGGCTCTGGCGCCCATCTACCT
>JAYEOJ010000435.1:0-2485 GCA_034722835.1 Bacteroidota bacterium
TTTATAAACCAGAACAAATTCCATATCTGAGATATTGATAAAGCTGGTATAGAGTGTTCCCCCTACCCGCTCATCCTCTATGGCTCGTGGCACCTGGACCGCACCTGCCATGGTATTTCCAACAGTTCTCAGATCTACCGGTTGATCCGCCTTTTCCATTTGATCCAGTCGCTTCTCAATGGATTGATAGCGCGGACAGGGATGATTCCCCCGGCTGGTATCTGACAGGAGAAAATTGGTCATTATCAATCGCTTATCTGCAATTTGAACTATCTTTCGCTGGCCATCCAGCCACTCCACCACCACCGCATTTCCTGAAGAATCTCCGATCATCATATGCGCATTGCTGAGGGCAATGTCTTTCTTTTCCAGTAAGTCCAGCGCCTCATCCACCGTACAGCACCTGGCCAGGATATCATCTCCCAGGTTTCTCTTTGGGCCCCTGTTACCACCCGGAATTTCCTGCTCCGGGGTTACCGCACCGTCAAAGAAGAGGCCGGCCTCATTGATTCCTCCCTGTGCAAAATCATCCCAGCCATACCAGAGACGGGCCAGCTTGTTCCTGCTGGCCGGATTGATCTGGATATAGGCCTCCACATCATACCAGTAATCTTCATTATTGACCACGTAAATCTTCCCGGTGTGCTTATCAATGTAATAGAGAACCGAGCAGGCTCTCGCTTCCTGACCGATGAACAATCCACACAGAACAAAAAATATGACCATTTGTTTCCTCATGAAGTGCGGATTTCCCTATTTAAAGATCGCCACCATACGCTCTCCTTCCGAATTGCCGTAGGCACGGAACATGCCACTGGTATTGGTCACCATGGCAGGACGGCCAAACTTATCCAGACAGATCACACCACCGTCGCCACCTACCTGTACCAGGGTTTTTTCCACTACCTCGCTGGCGGCCTGTTCCACATCATAACCCTTATATTCCATCAGTACCGAGATCTGGTGTGCCACGGTCCACCTGATAAAGTACTCCCCGTGTCCGGTGGCCGATACCCCGCAGGTAGCATTGTTGGCATAGGTTCCTGCCCCGATTATGGGTGAGTCGCCAATGCGCCCGTACTTTTTGTTGGTCATCCCCCCTGTGGAAGTACCTGCACAGAGGTTCCCTGCTTTATCAAGGGCCACACAGCCTACGGTTCCATGCTTATCTTTCGCAACAGCTTTCTGGTAGGATTCAAAACGCTTCTTTGTATAAAAGTAGGAAGGATTCACAATCTCCAGTCCCACTCCTTTGGCAAATACCGAGGCCCCGTGACCGGCCATCATCACGTGTCCCGATTGCTCCATCACCGCCCTGGCCACTGAAATGGGGTGCCTGATATCGGTCACTCCGGCCACCGCACCCGCATTAAGATCCTGGCCGCTCATGATGGAGGCATCCAGCTCATTTTTGCCTTCACTGGTAAACACGGCGCCTTTCCCTGCATTAAAGAGGGGATTGTCCTCCAGGCAGCGAATCACGGTTTCCACGGCATCGATGCTGCTTCCACCCACCTTCAGAACATCCAATCCAAGCTGGAGTGCACTGTCCAGCGCATGCTTAAACATCTCCTGGTAGGGTTCAGGCACACTCTCGAAATTCATATTTCCAGCCCCACCATGTAGCACCAGGGCATATTCAAAGGGTTCCGGATCGGGAGAGCCTGCCGCTGTCTGGTCCGATGGAGCCTTGCAGGAGAATAATATTAATGAGAGGATAGCAAAGGTGGAAAGCGTTAATCGATGCTTCATTGTTGAAGATTTTATAGTTTGAAAAGTTCCCTTAAAGCTAGGCTAGTTTAAGAAAATTTCATAGGATTTTGCTATTCTCCTTATTTGAGGTACCAAATTGAAGATTACTTCGTCTTCATAGATTTAAAATCCAGCATATAGCATAAGGTAACTTCAACGGATTGACTTCTTGAATACTCGAACATAGAATCAAAACCTGACGTGAATATGTTAGTCAGACTTTGATTGACTCTGGCTTCTAACTGGAATAAGCCAATTGAAGTATGCTGTGAAATACCAATGCCAAAACATACACCAAACTCAACGTTATTATCAATACTCTCATAATAATAGTCTTGCTCCTCTGCTTCGTCAGTTAGGTCGGGGAACTCTTTTTCAGATACGAGAAAAGAGATATACGGACCCAGATTAAAAACAAATTTTGTTTTTCTCTTCCCGGTATTTACATGAGTCATAAAAGGTATCTGGATATAGTCCAATCTCCTGGAATAAGAATTTGGAGAGTCCAGGCTCTCCGTCCAACCAACCTGCATATAATTTATTTCAAGCTGAATACCCAGACTCTTCTGTGAAATGTACTTGTATGTAATACCGCCTGTAAACCCAAAGTTTAACTCCTGAGGTATGGTGGGCTTCGCATCAATGCGAGATAGGTTCCCACCAAGTTTTATGCCCAGGTAAGATTCAGGTACAAATAGATTTTGATTATATGCTTGAATTGCAACAAAAGATA
>JAYEOJ010000436.1:0-2480 GCA_034722835.1 Bacteroidota bacterium
AAGATACCTGGAACTGTATGAGGAGATCACAACCCGTGGACTTGCATCCGTTGAATCTATTGAGTTTTGGTCCGATGATCTTATCATCAGCCGAACTGGAACCGGCAGACCAAATATCCACGATGCAGGATACATCCTGCGCTGTAAAACCGCAGTAAAATCTGGTGTTGCACTTTACCAGGATGAGGAATTCAAACCGAGACGAGATGAAGTCCGTAACGCGCTGGACACAATAGGGTCGAGCAACGCTCCAGATAATTGGGGTTAAATTGTAGAGGCATCTTTCCACGATGGAGGTTTCAGATGGCACTCACCTATCAGGATGCAAAATTGCTGATAGAAGCGCGCTTGCATGGGGTTGATTTCGAAGAAACGCTTACCATCGCCCACCTTGCATTATTTCTACATCCTAGAGAAATCAGGAACTTGCAGCAAACCTATCGTTCGCAATTCCCTGACTCTGCAATCCACCCAATAGAAAACTACAAATTTGGGGAAACCTCGGATGATTTTCTGCGCGTTTTTTTAGGGGTCTCTGTTCTTTCGATCATGGATTATTCGCCTTACGAAGGAGCAAATATTGTCCATGATCTCAACCAACCTGTACCAGAAAACCTGCACAGCCGTTTTGATGCTGTTATTGAAGCTGGGTCACTTGAGCATATATTCAATTTTCCGGCAGCGATTGCTAACCTGATGAAAATGGTTAAGGTAGGAGGATCGATCTTCATTGCGGTACCGGCAAACAATTTGTGCGGACATGGCTTCTACCAATTCAGCCCTGAAATCATGTTCCGAATTTTTACGCAGGAAAATGGTTTCGAAGTAAAAGAAGTTGCACTGTATGAAGACCTGTACCCCTCGACTCACATGACATCCAGCCAGAGCGTATATAAAGTTACTGACCCTGAAAAAATCAGGATCAGGGTCGGATTGATATCAAAAAGACCGGTTACGATGATGGTGGAGGCGAAAAGAATAGGGGAAATCGACCCATTTATCACCCCCCCCATGCAAAGTGATTATGTTGAGTTGTGGAAAAATGATAAAGCGAACAGCAGCAGTACATCCAATAATAGTTATAGTTCGGGGGAAGATCAGGTTTTAGAATCTGAAGATCGAGCGAAACATAATTCTCCCATCCAGGTTGTTAAAAAAATGATCCTTTGGTTAATAAAAAGACTGCCCGGTCCAATTAGAGCAAAGGCATATGGTTATCTAGAAATCCGGCATTTTTCGCTTTCAAATACATTGTTCTACAAAAAAATCGATCGCTGAGAGGATCTGTTAACGGCGTGCAGTTTAGACCCCCGCTCAGCATGTTATGAAAGATAAGGAGGGACGGTTTGTGAAAGTAATGCTTATCATTATTTGCTTAATCGTTATTGGGATCGGACTGGCTCTCCTGATAGGGAATATTCTTTGGAAGCGTTCGACCTCCAAACTCGTTGACCAACTGATATCATCCAGCGAACCTTTTGGCGGGGCGGTCTACAATCCAGAAATGCTTGATGGATTACCCCCACCTGTCCAGCGCTATTTCCGGCTGGTGTTAAAAGATGGACAGCCTCTAATTCGTTCAGCCAGTCTTTCCCAGACAGGGGAGTTCAATATGGGAGAATCGAAAGGCGGATGGCTTCCTTTTCAAGCAAGACAGCATTTCACTGCTTCCAGTCCAGGATTTATCTGGGATGCACGCATCTCAATGATGCCACTGGTTTCGGTAGGCGTGCGGGATGGTTATGTTAATGGACAGGGAGGGATGCAGGCGAAAATCCTGGCACTAATTCCGGTTTTCAATGAAGGGAGTAAAACTGAGCTTAACGAGGGTGCCCTGCAAAGGTACCTGGCTGAGGCAGTTTGGTTCCCTACTGCGCTTCTTCCAGGTCAGGGTGTGCAATGGAGTGAGATTGATGATAACAGCGCCCTGGCAACACTGAAAGATTCAGGGATTACGGTCTCTTTAGAATTCGAATTCAATGAAATTGGAGAGATCACGGGTGTCTATACTTCTGGTCGTTACAGGGAGGTGAATGGCGAATACGAGCTGACGCCCTGGTTCGGGAGCTTTCGAAAGTACGAAGACAGGCACGGGATCAGAATACCCCTGGAAGGGGAGGTTGAATGGCAGCTGCCAGAGGGGAGCCTGCCTTATTGGAAGGGGCAAATTACTGAGATCCAGTATGATTTTGGTGGTTAAATAGCTAACTTACAGTTTAAGAATGTCACTATACTGGAAAGGGCTACCTGGCAATGACACTGTACTTGAGAGAGCTATTTTGTAATGACCGGCTCAACTTCGGTGGGCGACTCAAAGTACATGAGCGGCTCAAAGTATATGAGCTGGGCAATCCAAAACAGATGTAGATTGCTGAAGTTACGTTCCAGCTTAATTACTATAAAGGCGCAAGCGTGGCCGGCTTACCTCCGATGAGATTGGCACTCCAAAGGGGCATCTGGGAGGAGGAGATTGGGCATCC
>JAYEOJ010000437.1:0-10089 GCA_034722835.1 Bacteroidota bacterium
CGGTCCCTTCGTGGTAGAGGAAAATCCATCTACCTATACTGTCGATGAAGGTTCCGTAACCCTGGGCTACAGCAGGGCTGAATTCGAATGGCGGACGGATCCCTCCCATGTGAGGGAACAATATTAAACTGTTGTATTTAAAGCGGAGGACAGTCACCTGGAAACTCCCCTGGTAAATATCCAGAATATGAATATCAAGGTATTGGGACCATCGCCCGATATGCCCATCCTGATCCCAGGCAGCAACAGTGTGACCCTTACCTGGCCTGCCGATACCTGTCTGCCGGTTGTAGGATACCGGATCTACAGAAAAGACGGACCAGCAGGTTATGTTCCGGATACCTGTACCGGTGGAGTGCCTTCTGAAACAGGCTATATGTTGATAGGAAACACCGACAGCAGACTGGATACCCTGTTTATTGACGACAACGATGGCAGCGGACTGCCTCAGGGCAGTGAGTATTGCTATATGATCGTCTCGGTATACCCGGATGGTGCCCTGAGTTTCCCTTCTCCTGAAATCTGTACACCTCTGGTGGAGGGATCCCCCTCCCTGCTGGAGGTCAGCGTCATTGATCATTCCACCAGCGGGACCATCCACCTGGCGTGGGCAAAACCGAAAGGACTCGATACCATCCCGGCCAACGGACCCTATGAGTATCTGATTTTCCGCTCAGATGACCTGTTAGGAAATAACATGAGTCAGGTTGGTTCTTTTACTACAGCGGACCTGAACGACACCGTCTGGCAGGATGCCACAGTAAATACAGAACTCTTCCCCTGGTCGTACAAAGTGGAGCTCTATAATGATGAGTCGGGAAACAGATTCAAGATAGGTGAGGCTGAATCGGCCTCGTCGCTCTATCCCGATCTGGTGGGAGATGATAACAGGATCATTATGCAGTTGCGTAAAAATGTACCCTGGATTAATTATGATTACACCATCTACAGGCTTAACCAGAGTACCGGTACGTATGACTCCATTGGTTTCAGAACAGATGACACGTTTACGGATGAGGGATTGCCCAACGGTGTGGAACAATGCTACCGGGTCACCAGTACAGGCTGGAGGCTCCTGGGGGGAGTCCTCTATGAGAACATAAACTTCAGTCATACCGTCTGTGCCACCGCCATCGATACCACCCCCCCCTGTCCACCAAACTTAAACGGTTACTCTTTGTGCGACAGCATGTATAACCATCTCTCATGGAAATATACAGATCCTGCCTGCTATGAGGATGTGGAGGGTTACAAACTCTATTACACTCCAACCTTCGAGGATACTCCCTATCTGATTGCTGAATTTAGTGATCGTTACGATACTGTGTATAATCACTATCCTGAAAATACCCTTTCCGGATGCTACCTGGTTACTGCCATAGACTCTTTCGAGAATGAATCGGCGCCTTCGGTAAGGCTCTGCCTGGATGAATGCTCCAACTACGTACTTCCCAATGTATTCTCGCCAAATGGGGATGGGATCAATGATATCTACAGGCCGCAGAGAACTTCCTATGTGGAAAAGGTCGAAATGACCATCTTTAATCGCTGGGGCATCCAGGTGTATTATACGGAGGATCCTGATGTGAATTGGGATGGGAAAGCTAATAACACAAACCAGCTGGTAGCTCCGGGGGTCTACTACTATATTTGCGATGTACACGAGTACCGGCTCACCGGTATAGAGGTGTATACACTTACTGGATTCATCTATGTTTATTCAGGCGACGCCAATGAGGTATTTATTGAAAATAGATAATAGCATGATTCGCGCAGGTTCACTGCAGCTCATGCTGCTGTTTCTTTCCGTACTGGGATTCGGACAGAGCGATCCGTACCTCTCCGGTCGTGCCTGCATGGATGAAGGGATGTATGATTCTGCCAGGGTTTACATGGAACAGGCACTACAGCAAAATCCTGGTCAGACCGAGATATACTACCAGCTGGGAATTGCAAATTTCACTTTGAAGAACTACCCTGCGGCCAGGGATGCCTTCTATGAAACAGAGAAACGCCGCAAAGGGATGGGCAGTTTCTACCTGGCAAAAAGTGAGATCAGACTAAATCATCCCCAGCAAGCTCTGAAATACCTCAGGATCCATCTCTCCTCCCGTTATAAGAAGAGCGAATCTGAACTCCTTCTGGATGAGGATATTTCCACCCTTGATGGCCTGCCAGGCTGGCAGCAACTATGGGAGGAGAAACGCTGGTATACATCCAGGGATCAGGAGTTCCAGGATGCCATGTATTTAAAGAACCAGGGCGATTATCTGGAAGCGATCAACCTGCTGAACAGCCTTGAGAAGCAGGGATATAAAAAGAGTGTGGTTCTGAGCGAAAAAGCAGCCTTATACAAGGAGCTTGGGAACCGGAAAGCGTCCCGTTCGGCTCTGAAATCGGCGGTGAAAAGTGATGTCAGAAACCTGGATGCACTTCAGCAACTTGCTGTGATGCAAACAGCAGATGGAGATGCAGAAGAGGCCATTGAAGGTTTAAATAAGGTGATCCGGCAGGATCCTGCACGTTTTGAAGCCTATTTGCAACGGGCTGAAGCACTGAGTCAGGCAGGCGACCTGAGTGCTGCAATTTCTGATATGGAACTCTACCTGAACTACTTTCCGGAGAGTGATTCTGCCATTTACAGGAAAGGAATGATCCAATTCAGGCACGGAAGATACCTGAACGCAATTCAATCCTTTAACAGATCACTGGCACTGAACCAGGGCAAGGCCTCCTACTACTATGCCAGGGGCTTAACTTATGCGGCCACCGGTACCACCCGCTACGCAGAAAAAGATATGTCCATGGCACTGGATCTGGACCCGCTGAATGGTGAGATCTGGTTTGAAAAAGGAAAGCTCGACGACCAGCTTGGTAACAGGGAAAGCGCCTGCCATTGTTACCAGAAAGCCTACCAGTATGGTATTTTTGAAGCCGGTGAACTTATCAATAAGCAATGCCAGTAAATGGAGCCTGCTGACAGCAATAAGAAACTTAAACATCAAATTGAGTCGCTTCGTTCCAGCAACCGGACAGCCATTCTGGGAACAATAAAAGAGTTACGCTCAGAAGGGGATGTTTCTGTCCTGCCGGAGTTGTTTAACCTGATGCTTATTCAGGAAGATGAGGTAATCCAGAGCGAGATTGTCACACTTCTGAATGACCTGAAGGATAAAGAGGCTGCGGAGGTCCTTGCAGAGGCCATTGCCGATCCGGAATATGAAAAGATCAGGACAGCTCTTGTTGCAGCCTGCTGGCAAAACGGGCTCTCTTACGGGAAGCAGATCAACACCTTTGTGGATGTTGTGATTTCAGGAGATTACAGTGCCTCCATTGAAGCCTTTACGGTTATTGAAGAAGCCGTGGGTGAACTTGAACAGGAAGAACGTACTGAGCTGGCACGATCCCTGAAATCAAAATTACAACAGGTAGAGGCTCAGAAAAAACCCCTCGTCGTCGAATTGGTAAAAGTCATTGAAAGGTACTAGCGTATGAGACTAATGCATGGATGAGAAGTATTTCATAAACTGTGCCCGTTCGTAGACCGAAGGATCATCCAGGCTTCCATAGTTCATCTTTCCCCTGAAATCTCCAGGGGATTCATATTGGTTCTTCTCCATCCACTTTTTCATCTCAGTGATCATATCTTTAATATAATCCAAACCGTTCCGGTATAAAACTGAACATACCTGCACGGCTGTGGCTCCTGCAAGAATTTGTTTCACCACGGCCATTCCGCTGTGTACTCCCGTGGATGCAGCCAGGTCAAGCTGATCCACCTGTGACGAGACAATCCCGATCCAGCGCAGGGAATTGCGCAGCTCTGCCGGAGAACTGAGAACCTCTGCGGAGCCAAAGCTCATATCATCTGTATTGATATCAGGAGCATAAAAACGATTGAAAAGGACCACCGCAGCAGCTTCTCTCTGATAGAGCTGATTTACCATCCAGGTAATATTGGAGAAACCGTTCCCCAACTTGATAATCAGTGGAAGAGATGTCTTCTTTTTTACTTCAGACACCAGATGAAGATAAGTTTTTTCATATTCCCTTGGATCCTTGTCCTTCTGGATGGGAAGAAAGTAGATGTTCAGCTCCAGGGCATCAGCTCCGGCTTCCTCAATCTTACTTGCAAAATCGATCCACTCAGACGCACCAACGCAGTTTATACTAGCAATAACAGGAATATCCACTGCCTCTTTGGCCTCCCTGATAAATGAGAGGTACTGTCCAACAGAGTTTTCCCGGGCATAGGTCCGGATATAATCACCTGCCTCCGGATAATCATGTCCCTCCGACATGCTACCCACCTCGAAATTGATCTGCTCCTCAAAAAGAGATTTCAACACGACAGCTCCGGCCCCGGCTCCGGCCAGTTTCTTTATGCGGTCCACAGAACTTGTGAGACCGCTGCTGCTAACAATAATCGGACTTTTCAAAGAGAGTCCGGCAAAGTTTGTGGATAGATCTATCATATGCATCTGTTTCAATAATTCCGTGGGCCAAAAATAAGGCTGCCGATACGAACCAGGTTACTTCCTTCATCAATGGCCAGCTGATAGTCACCCGACATACCACAGGAAAGCTGATCAAAGGAATCCTGGTTAGCAAACTCCGAACCTTTCAGCTTATCAAATATACGTTTTAGATGGCGAAACTCCTCCCTGATCTGATTCAAATTTTCGGTATAGGTGGCCATGCCCATCAATCCTCTGATCCGAATATGTTTCATCTCCCTGAATGCATCGGAAGATATTAATTGCATCGCTTCCTCTTCAGTAAGACCAAATTTAGTCTCCTCCAATGCAATACGAATCTGCAGAAGGCAATCGATAACCCGCTTGTTTTTTTCTGCCTCCCGGTTGATTACACCCAGCAATTTCAGACTGTCCACACCATGAAGCATATGGACAAAGGGTGCCAGGTATTTGACTTTATTGGATTGCAGGTGGCCGATCATATGCCACCGGATATCTGCAGGAAGCCTCTCCTGTTTTGCGGCCAGGTCCTGGACCTTGTTTTCGCCAAAATCGCGATGTCCGGCCTGGTAGGCCTCCAGGATCAACTCATCTGCTTTGGTTTTCGAAACCGCCACAAGAGTCACATGCGCGGGAACCTTTTCCTTAATTACCTGAAGATTTTCAGCAATTCCCATTCAAGAATAAATATTAGTCCAGCGAATGAATTACCAGTCCACTTCGCAGTTTTGGCTCGAACCAGGTGGTCTTTGGGGGCATAATCATCCCATTGTCAGCAATATCCATAAGCTGTTTCATGCTTACCGGATAAAGAGCAAATGCAGCTGCCATCTCACCACTGTCGACCCTTCGTTTCAGCTCTTCCAGTCCACGGATCCCACCTACAAAATCAATACGTTTTGATTTCCTCAGATCGGTAATATTCAACAGGGGTCCCAGCACCTGTTCTGAAAGAACGGTAACATCGAGGCAGGCTATTGGATCATCGTCATTGTAAGTCCCCGGTTTGGCTGTCAGGGAGTACCAGTTTCCTTCCAGGTACATGCTGAAGGTATGCAGCTTTTCGGGTTTAAAGATCTCCGGTCCCACCTTTTCCATAACAAATCCCTCCTGAAGCTCTTCCAGAAATTCAGGAGCTGTCATACCATTGAGATCCTTCACCACCCTGTTGTAATCAATGATGGTCAGCTGGGAAGCCGGGAAATGCACGGCCAGGAAGTAGTTATATTCTTCATCACCCCGATGATCCGGGTTGTTCTTCTGCCGCTCCTGCCCTACCAGGGCCGCTGCTGCGGTCCGGTGGTGGCCGTCTGCCACATAGGTAAATTCTATATCCCTGGCAAAAAGCTCTTCAATTTGCCGGATCAGGGCCGGATCGGAGATCACCCAGAAATGGTGTCCCACTCCATCATCGGTTGTAAAGTCATATTCCGCCTCTTCTGCAACCACCTTTTTCACCAGTGTATCCAATTGTACGTGATCGGGATAGGCAAAAAAGACAGGTTCCGCATTGAAGTTGGTCACCCGGATATGATTCATCCGGTCCTCTTCTTTATCAGGCCTGGTTAATTCATGCTTTTTAATGATATCTCCCAGGTAATCATCCACCGCAGCACAGGCCACAATCCCGTACTGGGTTTTTCCAAACATGGTCTGTCCGTAAATATAGAGGCGGTCCGATTCATCCTGCACAAAATAACCTTCAGCAATAAGCTTCTGAAGGTTCTCCCTGCCCTTGTTGTATACAAGATCCGAGTGAAGATCGGTATCCCCGGGCAGATCCACTTCTGGCTTTACCACATGAAGAAAGGACCAGGGATTTCCCCTGACCTCTTCACGGGCCTCACTTGAGTTCAGCACATCGTAGGGCCTGGAGGCCACCTTATTCACCTTTTCTTTTCCGGGCCGGAAACCCTTGAACGCATGTATTACTGCCATATGCTAATTGACTTTATAAGTAGTATCTCCCTTTTCAATAAAATTCACGATCTGACTGGCTGCCGCGACCCCCGCATTCAAATTGGCCTCGGCGGTCTGTGCTCCCATCTTCTTGGGGGTAAAGAATACCCTTCCCTTATATTGTTCTTCCAGCTCTTCCCTGCATTCAGGGGCAATGTCGGAGATATACCTGAAATCGTCCCGCTCGGTAAAAATGCGCTTCATCCCATCCTCGTCAATGACTTCCTTGCGTGCGGTGTTGACCAGAGTTGCTCCTTCGGGCATACTTTTCAGAAGATCGTAACCAATAGACCCGCGGGTCTCTGCTGTGGCTGGAATATGGAGAGAGATGTACTGGCACTTGCTGTACAGGTTTTCGGCCGAATCTTCACATACCACGCCATCATTCTTGATGACTACCGGATCTACGAAGGGATCATACGCATAGACCTTCATTCCAAATCCTTTGGCGATCAATCCCACAATTCTCCCCACAGCACCATAGGCATGGATCCCAAGTTTCTTCCCCCTTAGCTCTGTTCCTGCGGCAGGAGTAAAACCGGTACGGTTCAAAAAAACCATCATACCAAGTGCCAGCTCGGCCACTGCATTGGAATTCTGACCTGGCGTATTCATCACCACCACACCTTTTTCAGTTGCAGCTGCCAGGTCCACGTTATCATAACCGGCACCGGCCCGAACGACTATCTTCAGGTTTTTTGCCGCTTCGATCACCTCCCGGTCCACCTTGTCGCTCCGGATAATCAATGCATCCACATCAGCTACCGCAGCAATCAGATCTGATTGTTCAGGATATTTGGACAGTACATCCACTTCATAACCTGCCTCCTGAAATACACCTCTAAGCTCTTCCACCGCCTGAGCGGAGAAAGGTTTTACTGTTGCTATTAATACTTTCGCCATTTTATCTGTGATTATTCGATTAAATATTCTTTTCAAATGCTTTCATGGTATCAACCAGGACATCAACCGAGGAAAGGGGCATGGCATTGTAAATGGATGCCCTGAAACCACCCACCGAACGGTGTCCCTTCAATCCTGACATGCCCCGTTCTGTTGCAAAAGCAAGGAAATCAGCTTCTTTCTCTTTGTACTCTTCCTTCATTACAAAGGTCACATTCATTATGGAACGATCCTCTTCGTTGGCGATACCTGAGACAAAGAGAGAATTCCTTTCAATCTCATTATAAAGGACTTCGGCTTTCTCCAAATTCATTTTATACATGACCTCCACACCACCCTGTTCTTTGTACCAGCGCAGTGTGTGCATGGCAGCAAAGATGGAGACACAGGGAGGTGTATTAAACATGGATCCCTTATCAATATGTGTCTTGTAGTCAAGCATGGTCGGGATGGCCCTGTCGACCTTTCCAAGGATATCATCTTTGATGATCACAAAGGTTACCCCTGCGGGAGCCAGGTTCTTCTGAGCGCCACCATAGATCATGGCATACTTGGAAACATCCATGGGCCGGCTGAAGATATCGGAAGACATATCGGCCACCAGGTTTACAGCACAATCCATGTCCTCCTTGATCTCTGTGCCATAAATGGTATTGTTGGTGGTAATATGGAAATAATCGGCATCAGCGGGCACCTTATAATCCCTGGGGATATAGGAGTAAGTGGTATCCTTTGAGGAAGCTACCACCTCTACTTCACCAAAAAGCTTAGCCTCTTTTACGGCCTTGTTAGCCCAGGCTCCGGTATCCAGGTAAGCTGCCTTTGTCTGCAACAGGTTATAGGGGACCATACAGAACTGCATACTGGCTCCCCCCTGAAGAAGCAATACACTATATCCCGAAGGAATATTAAGCAGATCTTTGAAGAGTTGCTGTGTTTCATCCATGATGGCCATGAAATCCTTGCTGCGATGAGAGATCTCCATCACGGAGAGCCCCGACTGGTTCAGATCCAAAACACCTTCTGCTGTATTCTGAATGGTGTAAGGTGAAAGAATGGAAGGACCTGCTGAAAAGTTATGTTTTTTCATAATTGCTTATTGAGTAAATGGGTTAATGACTTCTGTTATTTGAATAACAATTAAAATTACATCTAATTAAAATGCCTGCCAAGCAGTGTTGATAACTTTCAATTTATAGCTATTTAATCGTTTTTACTTATTGTTTCGAAGTGCAATCAGGTGATCTTCATTCAGGACCGGAATCAGCTCGGTCAAATCAAATTCATGACAATATCCGATCACATCGTCCAGATTGTTCTTTTTTAACCTGTGCCGTTGGGCCACCTTCTCAATATAAGCCATCATATCCCCCTCTGCTGCTTCGTAAAGGTCCATGGCTCCCAAAGTAGCATCACAGATGGTATAAAACTGTTCATCTTCCAGGACCATCTGCGAAAGTGCCCCTGCAAAAAGCGTGTCTTCCAGGTTGAACTTGTTCTTCCAGCCCGCACAAAGGATCAATAAATCTTTTCCTTCCTCTCTGATGTGCTTTGCCAGGGCTGAGATATTAAGATATGCACCGATAAGTACCTCGCTTCCGCTGGAAGCAAGATTGATGGCATTGGTTCCGTTGGTAGTGCTGTAAACAATTTGATTTCCTTTCACCCGATCGGGAGAAAAATTGTATGGCGAATTCCCAAAATCAGCAAAGTCCCTCACAATTCCATCCCGCTCGGCGGCCACCATAAATCCCTGCTCTTTGCAGGCCTTTGCCTCTTCAAGGGTCCCCACAGGAATGATCCGTTCCACGCCATTCATAAAAGCGGTTACGATGGCTGAACTTGCCCTGAGAATATCAGTGACTACAACCACAGCATCCCTGTTCTCATAATAGGGAAAAAGGGCAGGTGAATAGCAAACTTCAATTTTGTGTTTCTCCATGATCTCCTCCGATTAAACTCCTGCCTTGTAGAAGGGAAGCCTGACCACCCTGGCTGCAAGTTGCTTGTTACGAATACCTATGCGAATTTCGCTATCCTTTTTAGCATACTCAAGCTCCACATATCCCATTCCGATTCCCTTTTTCAGCATGGGAGACATGGTACCGGAAGTGACTTCTCCAATGGAATTGCCTTCGCTGTCAAGAATAGGATAATGCTGCCTGGGGATGCCCCGGTCGAGCAGTTCAAAGCCAACCAGCCGCCTGCTCAGGCCTTCAGCCTTCTGCCGTTCCAGTTCGGTTCGGTTGATAAAGTTGTTCCCGTCACTGAACTTGGTTATCCATCCCAAACCCGCCTCCAGTGGAGAGGTGCTTTCATTGATATCGTTTCCATAAAGACAGAAACCCATCTCCAGTCTAAGGGTATCCCTTGCTGCCAGTCCTGCCGGCTGTACCCCCATCTCCTTTCCGGCTTCAAACAGCCTTTCCCAGATTTGTACAGCATCTTTATTATACATATAGAGTTCAAATCCTCCCGCGCCTGTATAACCAGTATTACTGATTATCACATCCTTTACCCCGGCTACCGCTCCGGTGACAAAGTGGTAATAAGGGATCTCCGACAGGTCAACTTCTGTTAAAGGTTGCAGTAATGAAGTGGCATTGGGTCCCTGGATGGCCAGCTGGGAAATCTGGTCTGAAGCATTTTCAATCAAAGCTCCTCCCGAGTTCTGTTTTACTATCCAGTTATGATCCTTCTCCAGGTTGGATGCATTAACCACCAACAGGTACTTCTCATTATCATACAT
>JAYEOJ010000438.1:0-2476 GCA_034722835.1 Bacteroidota bacterium
TTAGCTAATAATCAAAAACATGTCTGAAGAAAAGAGTGCACTCAGGTTGTGGCCCGGAATTGTAACAATTTTACTGCAGTGGCTGCTTATGTTTGTGCTCCCTGCGATCGTACCCAAGGCGATGGCTATTGGCTTGATGAGCGGACTCTTCTGTGGTTTGCTGATCGTCGTATGGTGGGCATTCTTCAGCAGGGCACCTCGCTTTGAGCGCTGGAGCGCCCCGCTGTTAATGTTGATTGCCATGATTCTTACATCGCGTCTCCTGCACGAATCGATCCAGACCGGGAATATGGGAATGATGTTCGCCATCTATGCCACACCAGTCCTTTGCCTGGCATTCGTACTATGGGCGGTGGTCTGTCGTCACTTAGGCACTGGTCCACGCCGCATACTGATGATGGTGAGCATTCTGCTGGCCTGCGGGATATGGATACTGGTCCGCTCCGATGGCATCTTTGGCTACGGCGTTCCGGATTTCACATGGCGGTGGGCTCCTACATCTGAAGAACGGCTCCTGGCCACTGCAGTTATGGAGGCTTCAGAACCCATGTCTTCACTGGACGGCACAGAAGCGGGCTACCATTGGCCAGGCTTTCGGGGGATCAATCGCGATGGGATCATTCACGACTTAAAGATCGAGACCGACTGGTCAGCTTCCCCTCCTGTTGAACTTTGGCGCCGACCCATCGGACCAGGCTGTTCATCCTTTGCTGTCCGCGGCAACATGATCTATACCCAGGAACAACGAGGAGAAGAGGAGATAGTCTCCTGTTACTATCTGGTGACCGGTGAGCCGGTATGGAAGCATCGCGATCAGGCCAGGTTCTGGGACTCACATGTGGGAGCAGGTCCACGCTCTACACCCACCCTGGCTGACAGTTGTCTCTATACCCTTGGGGCGACAGGGATACTGAATGCTCTTGATGTTGTAAATGGAAATCTGCTATGGTCCCGCAACGCAGCTGCCGACACCGATACAGAAACGCGGGAGTGGGGCTATACAGCTTCACCCCTGGTGGTGGATGATGTGGTCATCATCGCTCTTTCGGGTAAGTTAATAGCCTATGAGAGGACCAATGGGGATCCCCGCTGGCAAGGTCCGGATGGAGGTTCTGGCTATAGTTCACCTCATTTAGTGAATATGCACGGAGTCCGGCAGATCCTGTTGATGAGCAGAGCTGGGGTCACTAGCGTAGCACCCGCAGACGGTTCCCTCCTCTGGGAACACGAATGGCTGGAAGGCGACAAGATCATGCAACCGGCCCTGATTACGGATGGAGACCTATTGATCTCGGCCGGACTACGAAAGGGCATGCGCCGCATTGGTGTTAGTCACGGACCCGATGGATGGATCACCGATGAGCACTGGACCTCCATACGTATGCGACCCAATTTTAATGATTTCATTGTACATAAAGGTCATGTCTATGGCTTCGACGGTCCCAACCTGGTTTGCATGGACCTCGAAGACGGCAAACGAAAATGGAGGGGCGATCGCTACACCGGTCAGCTTCTTTTGCTGGCCGAACAGAACTTGCTGCTGGTATGGTCGGAAGAGGGTCAGGTAGCCCTGGTTGAGGCTGTCCCGGATGGATTCACTAAGCTTGGGAGATTCCAGGCAGTGGAGGGCAAAGCATGGAGTCATCCGGCGATGGCCGGCAATATATTTCTGGCTCGAAACGACAAGGAAATGGTCGCCTACCGTTTGCCCCTGGAAGAATAGTTTATTTGTTCTGTTCCGCCAGATTCATCTTCTTCAACATTTCCAGGTACCTCGGATTGTCCTTCAAATAGGGATAATAATCATTGGTGGCCAGATAAACCATACTCATATCTCTCATTTCATACGCCTCCTCCAGGAAATCCATGGCTTCATCGGTTTCCCCCAGCTTCATATACCTTTCAAGTTTGATCCCTGCAGTCATGCGAGCACTTTCGTTTCCGAACTTTTCATTCATCCTGAACATCTCTTCAATACCGGCAATATGCCCCCTTTCTTCAAAAGCATTCAGCACAGTTTGTCTGCATTCCTCCTTCCAGTTCCCCTTCACTTTTTCACCCCATAGCTCAAACCACTTTCCATAGTCTCCACTTGAATAGGCGAAATTCATTCGGGTATTTTTCAAATTACTGAAAGAGAAGACATCTTTTGGATCAATGGCCAGTGCTTTCTCAAAATGCTCAATGGCTGATTCAATGTCTCCTGCCATTTTCATTACCACTCCATATAAGCCCAGGACCAGGGGTCTCATGGGGTCCAATTCCAGGCCCAGGTTGGCCATCTGAATTGCTTCCTCCGACCTGCGCAAGCACATCAGGTAATGCGCATAGTACACGCGACAAAGTGCATAATTGGGATTCAACTCCAGGGATCTTAGAAAGTACTTCTCTCCCTCTTCCCAGTCAAATTCTGTCCATACGGAAATCAACGCTTTTACATAATTTGCCTTGGCTGAATTGGGATCCAGCTCCAGGG